>JAJCYI010000216.1 GCA_029263015.1 Saprospiraceae bacterium
CAACGATGGACTAAACGAGTGAAAGCTGTCCTCAACATTCGAGCATTGTACATGAGCAGCAAAAAAGATAATCTATTGAAAATTATCAACGCTCAAATGGGGCACTCGATAGCTGCGTAAACGAAGATTTGGTTTGCGCCCTCTTATGAAACCACAAAAGGAACAAAAGAAAGCAAAAGTAACATCTCTTTTGTGTCACTTTTTGCCTTTTGCAGTTCAAAAAATACGCACCCTCAATTTTTTCGCCTAATCGAATTCCTACCATAAAAAGCTTCTTTCTGAAATATCACCAACCAACAATCCCACTACCCTTCTTAGGAATTCGGAAAGAACAAAGTACCCAATTTGACTGATTCAATTTCCGCCTGAGTCCACTTAAAAATTAAACCGTAGCGCTGCTATGCTTGAATTTTGAAGCACACTCAGCCAAAAATTTAATTCACCCAAATTGTACACTTTGTTTTTTCCACATTCCTTACCTTTCAGCCTCTATTCAAATCAATATGTCAAAAGAAAAAATATACCGCTCTGGCTGGCGAATCCGCAAAGCATATTGGACAACGATGGTCGTCCTTTTCAGTTATGTAAAGTTGTTTCTTGCCAAAAAAATCTTTGGAAAAAAGTATTACGAAAAACGCATCCTGAATCTCCACATCAAAAATGCCCAACGTATAAAAAATGCCATTCTTGAGTTGAAAGGCTTGTTTATAAAAATCGGACAACTCCTTTCCATCCTTGCCAGTTTCCTCCCCGAAGCATTCCAAAAACCCCTCGAAGAACTGCAGGATAAAGTGCCCCCCAGGCCATTTTCGGAAGTAAGCCATCGCATTACATCTGAACTTGGGAAACCGCCTTTAGAGGTTTTTAAATCTATTGAGGAAATCCCACTCGCTTCCGCATCTATCGGACAAGTCCACGAAGCGACCCTTAACGATACCACGCACGTCGTTATTAAAGTCCAGCATCAGAACATTGAAGAAATTGCCAAAGTAGACCTTGAAATCATCCGTAAACTGACTAAATTGATCGGTTGGTTTTTCGAAATAAAAGGGTTGGATTACACCTATACCCAGATCAGAAAAATGATCGAAGAGGAACTTGATTTCAGGCAGGAGGCCATCTCCATGATGGTGATTGCCAACAATCTCAAAGAAGAAGAGGGTTTGGTGATCCCTGATGTGCATCCTGAATATTCAGCAGAGCGGGTGCTCACGACTACTTGGCATGACGGCGTCAAAATTTCAAATACCGAGCAATTGGATGACTGGAAAATCAATAAAGGGGAGGTGGTTTCGAGGTTGCTGAGAGCCTATTGCAAAATGGTTTTCAAAGATGGATTTTATCATGCAGATCCCCACCCGGGCAATATTTTTGTAAAAAAAGATGGCACCATCGTGCTGTTAGATTTTGGCGCTGTCGCCCACCTCGGCAGAAAATTGCAGGAGGGTATTCCGCAACTCATCGAGGCGGCCATCAAGAACGATAATGATAAAGTGATCGCCACGATGCAGCAAATGGGTTTCTTGGCAAATGGTCCTGAAGCCAATGAAATGGCAGAAAAAATGATCAATGCGTTTCGTGAATTCGTTCAGAACGAAGTCAAATTGGAAAGCCTGAATTTCAGGGAAATTGAATTCGACCCACTCAACAATAGTTTGCTCGAACTATTGAAGGACATCGGTATCGGCGGCATTGCCGGCACCGTACAAATGCCCAAAGATTTTGTCCTACTCAACCGCACCCTAACCCTGTTGCTCGGCATTTCCAGCACGCTTGCGCCAGAGTTGAATCCCCTTCAGGTAGTGCGACCATACATCAAAGAATACGTACTGGGAGAAGGGGAAGACTTCGTGAGCATGGTAACTGCGTTTATGAAACGTAGCCTTTCCACAGTGGTAGGACTGCCAGACGAACTGCACCGAATATTGCGAATAATCGAGAAAGGAAAACTCATCACTCGGACTCCCGACATTAGGGATGGATTTCGCTTGCTTTATCAAGTTGGGCAACAGTTTTTGTTTACCATGTTGATTATTACTGCTTCTGTTTTTGGTTACCTATTTATTCAAGAAGGTGAAATTGATATGGCAAAATATAGTTTCGGAGCAGTAGGTCTGATGTTTCTGCTTTTGTTCCGTTCGATGCGGCGGGGGAACAAGATCAAGGGTAGGATGGAGTGAATTATGATTTATGAAAATTAATAATTTAAAAGAAGTACCATTTGTGGAAATCACGAGATGCTTTAACGAGGCATTTTCTGATTATTTTATGAAATTCAATGCGACGGAACAATATCTTTCCACGAGATGGAAAATAGGGAGGGTGAATTATGAATATTCGTTCGGATGTTTCATTGATGGAAAATTGAGAGGGTTTATCGTGCAGGGCATTGACATGCGTGATGGGAAATTAACGGCACATAATTGCGCCACTGGTATTGAACCCAAATACCGGGGACAGGGATTATTAGGAGAATTATACGATTTCGCTATTCCAGCATTAAAAAACTTTGGGGTACGTTTTTCGACCTTGGAAGTTATTTCAAAAAACAAAAGGGCTATCAGGGGATATGAGAAAACCGGTTTTACATTGCGCCCTACCCTGCTGCATTGTTTTAGTGGAAATCCCAAAATAGATGGTGATGAAAACCAGGATGTGCTTATCAAATTGACCACCAAACCCAATTATAAGAAATACGCTTCCTTCCATGATTATGAACCGACATGGGAAATGACTGAACAAGCTTTATTTATTTTCCCAGAGGAGTTTGAATATCGTGAAATGCATCTCAAAAATGAACTGGTAGGCTATCTCATTTTTGCGCCAAAAACAAACCTTGTCCAACAATTTGCCATCCATCCTGAATTCCGGAATATGGGGTTTGGAAAAGCATTGTTCAAAAACCTAATCAACGAATACAAATCCATACGGGTGGTAAATGTTCCTGAAACAGCCACTTCTACTGTATTATTCCTAAATAACATTGGTCTGAAAAACACCATTGACCAATATGAAATGGAAAGGGAGATTTGAAAAAACTTCAACATTAGGAATGGACTGTAATTTAAAGTTACGTTAAATCGTACCCGCCATCTATTTAAGCATTTGCTTAAATACTCAACAACTCATACATTTGCGCCATGAAAAATGGAAAAGACCCAAACAGTTGCATCAGGCTCAGTAGGGATGAACACCAAATCTTCAGGTGCAAGAGCCACATCCAAGAGGTAAGTAGTTCATTGCCCGACATGGCCCAAATGCTCGCCCTTGCCGGAAATGAAGTCCGCCTGAAAATCCTTTTGTTGCTGCAAGAAGAACAAAAACTTTGCGTGTGCGACTTGAGCGAAATCCTTGAAATGAAAATCCCGGCAATTTCCCAACATTTAAGAAAAATGAAAGACGCTAAAATGGTTTTCACGGAAAGGGAAGGGACGGTTATTTACTATTATCTAAACCCGGAAAAGTTGCCATTGCTGAAAACCATATTTGGCAGGATGTCCGAATTGTCAACACTTGCAATTGTGTGAGTAGCTGGACTTTTGACCATATACATTAGACAATAGATTTTAGATGACATGCAGGTAAAATAATTTTGTAAGTCGTTGATAATCAAATACTATTTCCCTTCGAATTTCTAATGTCTAACGTCTGTTTATCTATTGTCAAAAGTCCAGAATGGCAAACCAAGCAAGCAGAATAATGAAAAATAACAAACAAGATTTGATAAAATCTTTCTCGGACTTATTTGGAAGTTTAGGAGAAATGGACTGGGCAATTTACATCAATGTCCAGCAAGAATTGCTCAAAGGAACCCCTTTGGACATGGAGCATGTCTCCAGTTTGCTTTCTGTTCCAATTTCAGAAGCCATTCAGGTTGTAAAACAGTTTGGGGAGTTCGACGCAGAGGGTAGAGTTGTTGGGTTTGCGGGGCTTTCAATAGTTCCAACCAATCACAAATTTGAAGTGAACGGCAAGACGCTCTATACTTGGTGCGCCGCCGATGCGCTCCTGTTTCCCGCTGCACTAAATGTAACAGCACATATATTTTCCACAGACCCAATAAGCCAAGAAAAGATTGAATTGACCGTCAGTCCTGATGCAATAGAAAAAGTATCTCCCGGGTCAACAGTTGCCTCCATTGTCGGGGCCATGAAGTCGTGCAACATAAGGTCGGGTTTATGTGATAGGGTACACTTTTTTACTTCTGAAAAAACCGCAAAGGAATGGATAAACGGAAAGGAAAACGCAGGGATATTGACTGTTGAAGAAATATTTGAATTACGGGGTATTTTAGCTAGTTCGAGTTGTTGTTAAACGAAAAAATACGCCATGCTCCCTGCTGACTATTGCAAAGCCATGAACGCAGATGACGCTGATTTTTATGATTTATAGATCAGCGCCTATCATAAAGATCAGCGTCATCCGCGTTCCATTTTTTCAAAGTGGCCTAAAATTCGGAAAACAGCTGACCGGGAACATTAGCCAAAAAAAATAATCAAAAACAAAATTTAAAAATAAAATCATGTTCAAGAAATTATTTGGTAGCAATAATGGTGGGGAAAATAATAACGGTACGGATAAGCAGGAAGAAGTGACCTTTGAAATTACTGGGATGACCTGCGACCACTGTGCCATTTCCATCGAAAAACGCTTTGACGGAAAAAAGGGCCTTGTTTCAAAAAAGGTCAGTTATGCCGATGGCAATGGGACGTTTGTTTACGACGCCGAAAAGATCAGTCAGGATGAAATAATCGGCACCATAAATAAGGGAAATTTCAAGGTCGCAAATGTGATCGGCAAAGACAGTCCCGTTGAAAAAGCAGGGCAAGGGCAATACGACCTCATCATCATCGGCGGTGGGTCGGGGGCCTTTTCCGCAGCCATCAAGGCTGAAAGCCTGGGCCTTAAAACCCTGATGGTCAATGGCGGACTGGATTTTGGCGGTACCTGCGTCAACGTCGGCTGTGTGCCTTCCAAAAACCTCATCAGGGCAGCAGAAGCAGCTTACCATGCGACCCATTCCAATTTTGCGAGCATCAAACCGAAAGGGGTGGACATAGATTTCAAACAACTCATCCAGGACAAGAAAAAACTGGTTGCCACATTGCAGCAGAAAAAATACATGGACGTGGTGAACGATTTCCAAAACCTCACCATGCTGGAAGGCTGGGCGGAATTTGTGGATGAAAAAACGATTGTGGTGAACGGAGAAGACAAATATACCGCCCTCAAATTCATCATCGCCACGGGGGCAACGACCAACATCCCTGAGATCGCAGGTTTGGACGAAGTCGGCTACCTCACCAATGTTTCCCTGTTCGACCTCGAGGAGCAGCCTGAAAGCATCACCGTCATGGGCGCTGGATATATTGGGCTGGAAATCGCAATAGCGTACAACCGCCTCGGCACAAAAGTCCGTGTCATCGAATTTACGGACCGGCCACTGCGCTCCCAAACGCCCGACATCAGTGAAGAATTGGTAACGCAAATGGAAAAGGAAAATATCGAAGTATTACCAAACTTCCGTGCCGTCAAATTTGAAAAAGAAGGAACGAACACCATAATCCATTGCAAATGTCCCGATGGTTCGATGACCAAGATCACAGAACCGGGCAAGGTTGTCGTGGCAACGGGAACCCGCCCCAATACATCCAAATTGGGGGTACAGAATATCGGCCTCCAACTGACCGAAAAAGGGCATGTCCAAGTGAACGAAAAAATGGAAACCAATCTGCCCAATATTTTTGCGGCGGGAGATGTCGCCAACACGCCGCCTTTTGTTTACACCGCAGCCACGGAAGGAAATACCGCCGTGGATTCTGCTTTTGCCGCTGCAAACGGCAGCAAGGTGGATTACTCCTCGCTGCCCTGGGTGGTTTTTACCGACCCTCAAATTGCAGGGGCAGGACTGGACGAAGCACAGGCAGCAGCACAGGGCATTCCTTTTGAAGTTTCCAAGTTGGGGCTGGAAAATGTGCCGAGGGCAATAGCTGCAAATGATACGAGGGGCTTTATCAAACTCATCCGCAACACGGAAACGGATAAACTGATCGGCGCAAGGGTGGTCGCCCCGGAGGGCGGCGAACTGATCCAGCAATTGAGCATGGCCATCAAGTTTGGCATTACTGTAAAAGAACTGGCCGAGGGTTTTTACCCTTATCTCACTTTGGGCGAAGGGATTAAACTGGCGGCCATTACTTTTGGAAAAGATGTTTCCAAATTGAGCTGCTGTGCGAGTTGAGGGGTGGGAAATTGGGAAATTGGGAAATTATTTTGAGGGGGAATTGGACTCGGTAATTTATTCAATAAAATACAAATCATTTTTATGAAAGCACAAAATTCAGTAGTCAGTTTGGGTCTATTGGCGGTTGTTGCGCCGATTGTCGGGTTGCTATTTATTTTGGGCTGTAACGGCGCGGGCAGTTCTAAAATAAATAATGATATAACTCCGGGCCATCCAACGATCCTGGTCGGGAAGGGGCCTGATGCACTTTTCCTTGTTCCCGGTGGCAGTTTTTTATATGTCGCAAATGTGGAGGACACCACCATTTCCGTGGTAAACACAACAACGGATAAGGTGGTCCAGACCATTAATGGGGTTGGCTACCCCTGGGGCTTTGTCCGATTGGGGGAAAGCAACCAAGTGGCCGTGAGTGCTTATGACAAGCAGCTTGTGGTAATTGATTTTTCCACCCACCAAATTGTTAAATCAAAAAAATTTGAGCGTAATTTGGGCGGCATCGCTGCCAATGAAGACGGCAGCCTGATTTACACCATAAATATTGATAACCAGCAGGTTATGCAGTTGGATGGAGCGACACTCGAACAGGTAAACACCTTTCCGACAGGAAAAGGACCCGATGGAATAGGCATATCAAAAGATTACAGCAAACTATTTGTCACCAATACGGAAGATGGAACAATTTCGGTGATAGATATAAATACAGGAGAAAGTAGTTTATTGGAAACAGGCGGCAAACCTGAACTGGTGCATTACAACCAAGACCATTCCCTGCTTTTTATCAGTAATTTCTTGAAAAATAAAATACACATAGTAGATACGGAAAAAGGACAGATCATACACGAAATCGAAGACATAAAAAGCCCAGAAGAAGCTGTTTTGTCACCAGATGAAGACCAGTTGTACGTCGTTAGTTTTGAAAATTCCGAGGTGCATGTATTCTATGCCGACACTTACGAAAAGATTAACAAAGTTTATAAAACGGGCAACAAACCCATCGGTGTGATGCCTGTTAAAAACAAATTATACATTTCAAATTATGGAGACAATTCAGTTTCTGTAATTCCTTTAATTAATTAGAAAACTAAATTTTTGATATTATGAAAGTACAAAACTCAGCAGCCGGATTGAGTCTTTTGACCGCCTTTGCATCATCACTTTGTTGTATCGTTCCATTTATAGCCATATTGGCAGGAACGAGTAGTTTAGCAGCTAATTTTTCATGGATAGAGCCTGCCCAACCTTATCTGTATGGGTTAAGTGTTCTTGCTTTGGGTTTTGCCTGGTACCAGCAATTTAAACCTAAAGTTGCTGATGATTGTGGCTGCGAAGTTGGGCCTACTTCTTTTTTACAGACCAAAAAATTCTTGGGCATCGTCACGGTTTTTGCCGTCCTGATGATGGCATTTCCTTATTATTCAGGGAGCTTGTTTGCCAACGGTTCTTCCAATAGCGTTTTGATGGCAGATGTCGCAGATGAAAATATTGTCTCCGTAGAATTTGAGGTGGAAGGCATGACTTGTGGCGGTTGTGAAAAACATGTTTCTGATGCCGTTTACAAGCTGGATGGAATAATTGAGTTGACTGCTTCTTACGAAAATGAAAACACCATCGTAAAATTTGATGATAGCAAAACAAGTGCTGAAGAAATTGAAAAGGCCATTGCCTCGACGGGTTACAAAGTGTTGGGATACAAGGTTTTGGAAAACAATGATGGGGCATTCTCTAATCTTTCAACCTTTGAATACCGCGTAACTGGGATGACCTGTACTGGTTGTGAGTCACATGTCAATACTGCCGTTAAAAAATTGGCCGGCGTTGAAAGCGTTGCTGCTTCTTATAAAGAAGAGAAAGCAGTCGTGAAATTCGACCCAGCCAAAACTTCCAAAGAGGAGATTGAAAAGGCGATATCTTCCACTGGCTACAAAGTGGAAGGTGTGAAAGAGAATTAAAATAAAAAGTGAAGTGTGTCATGAAAAACATCTATACCATTTTCGCTGGATTGGTTGCTTTAAGCCTATGCTATTGGGTATTTGTCAGCATGGTTTCATCTTCTTTTGAAGTGCCCAAAGAAGGAATCACGTTTCACCAACTAAATTTGGTTTGCGGCGCAGCACCTGACATTGGCTGCGGCAGCCGCTCCAAACCAATTTTATTGGAATTGGAAAAGGAAGCAACAATAAAGGAGGCGTGGTTGAACAGGCCAGGAACTGTCTTGGCAATAGTTTGGGAGGAAGGTGTTGAACCAAATGTGAAAGCTGTTTCCACTATCTTCAAAGAGCATGGTAAATCATTTAAAACTTTGAAAGGCGGAAGATATCAAAAACAGTTTGCAAATTTTAATTCCATAACTGCCCGAGAGGGTGGCGAAAAATGGTATAAAAGTGCAGATGTAGATGAATTAAGTATGGAGGAGGCTGGGTTAATCGCTACTGGAATCATTGATCAATTGGTAGAATTCAAAGCACTAACAAAAGAGGATGCACCTAAAATGCACCGTGAAGTAGAGGCATATATTCAAAACGAATTTATGATACTGGAAGATGTAAGCCTGCTCTCAACTTCTGCATATTACGACACCTGGGAAATGGAAATCCGGAAAATCGGCAAAAAGTATGTAGATGAAGATAAAATGCCAGATTTGGAAATGTGCCGTCCTTCCAGTTCATCTTGTAAAAAATAAAGGTGAGATGAGAAGGAAGGTTCTTCTCGCCAATCAGCTAAAAAGGACAGAAAAACCTGCAAAAGATTCAATTTAAAGAAATGGAAAAAACCACATTATTGCAATCCATAATTACTTGCCCGGATTGTGGACACAAAAAGGAAGAAACGATGCCCACCGATGCTTGTCAGTTTTTTTATGAATGTGAAAATTGTAAAAAAATCCTCCGGCCAAAAGCAGGAGATTGCTGCGTATATTGTTCTTATGGGACGGTAGCTTGTCCTCCTATTCAGGAAAACAATGGAAAGAAAGGAAATTGCTGTTGCTAAAAAAGGGAGCATGTATTTATTAAAACCAACATATTTTTATTGGATAATGCTGGTATTCGGTTTTTTATCTTTTAATAAAACTGGTTATACGCAAGGTCCACCAATCTTTACGGATAGTCCTATTTTGCTTGGCCTGGAAGGAAGAGGAGTAAGGACTTTTAGTAAATACATTGTAAAAGAAAATGCTCAGATTTACATTCATCCAATCATAGTTCCATTAAATATTACAGCAAAACTTGTGCTTGGTGGCATCGTTCCATTTGTAAAAAAGAACCCTGATAATTTGGAGTCCCAAAGTGGTTTTGGGGATGTTTCCATTTTTGCAAAATACGTTGTTGTTCAAAAAGATAAAACGGCTAAAACATTTAGAGTAGCTTTAAAAGCGTTGGGGACTTTTCCCACCGGAAAAACGAATACTGAACCTCCGATTAGTCTTAATGCTTACCAATCTTATGTTGGAATAGTAACTGGCTATATTACCACAAAATATGGCTTGTACGGTGAACTAGGGTACAAAGTAGTTTCAAAGGGACTCCCAAATAACTTGGTATATAATATTGCAATCGGGTATCCGCTTCTGCCAGTTACTTATCCTGCCAAACAGATAAATTTGAATATGGGATTAAATGGCAATTCTTCTATTGAAAATGACCAGACAACTATTTTAGCTTCTCCTGGCGTTCAATATATTGCTGGGCGGCGGTTCTTGGTAGAAGGTGGTGTGCAATTTCCTTTAATTCAAAATTTGCCAAAAGAAAATAGAATTAAAGTAATTTATACGTTTGGAATTAGAGTGCTAATTTTTTAAAGAAGCTGTTAATTTAAGCTACTCTACCCGACGGTTTAACATTTGAAAGAATTCGAAGCTCATATTGCAATATAATTATTGAGAACAGCCATCGAAATCACAATATTTGATCTTAACTTCCATTCAAAATGGTATCAATTACAGTCAAATGTTAAACCGTCGGGTAGAGTAAATTTAAGCTTCTATTTTAGACTTGTTCGTAAATAAGGTTTTAAAATCAAAAAATATGAAACGCATATTGTTCGGGGTCATGTTTTTCACCTTTATAGGTATCAATACTTCATTTGCACAATCAAAACAAATTAAAGTAAAAGTGGATGGTTTGTCTTGCCCGTTTTGTGCATACGGCCTGGAAAAGAATTTTAAAAAAATAGATGGTGTGTCAGATATAAAAATTAATATAAAAAAAGGGACGCTTTCTTTTGCTATTCAAAAAGGTAAAACAATATCAGAAGAACAAATCAAGAAAAAAGTAGAACAAGCTGGATTCACTCCCCGTGAAATAACTTATCCTAAAATGGCCGTAAAAAAAGAAAAATAGGATTAATCCGACAGGATTAATCTACTCCATCCTTCTCACTGAAATGACCCAAACAATTGCGGCTATTGCCACCATTCCAAATGCCACTGGCAAACTGAATTCATTTGCAATAAACCCAATGAGGACTGGGCCACCTAAAAACCCCACCATCGCATAAGTATTGTAAATAGCTAATCCTGCCCCTTTTGGGAGTCCTGGCACTTTGGCCGCAGCAGCATATAAAATAGGCGAGCCTAATGAGACTCCTGCTCCAATCATGGCATATCCGATGAAAAGTACCCAAACAATTGGTGCAAAGACCGCTGTAAATAATCCGATTGTCATCAAAATACCACAAGAACGAAGTACTTTTTTGCTTCCAAATTGAGTGAGCAAACCGTCACCGAGCAACCGGCCACTCATCATAAAAAATGCAAAAACAGCAAAGCCCCAACTGGCCACTGATTCAGTCGTGCCAAGCACTTCTTTCATATAGACTACCGACCAATCGGACATGCCACCTTCTCCCAGATTGACACAAAGCCCAATGACGATCAATACCCAAAGTGCTGGGTTGGGTTTCAAAAATGCTTTGTTGCTTTTTTCTTTTATCTCGCCACCGAAATGATCCTCGGGCAATTTTGAAAGCGGCCTTTTTACGAACAAACCCACCAATATGGCGAGTCCTGCAAACAGACAGACATAAACAGGTGGGGCAGCCCCCCAACTATAAGCAATTCCAGCAGAGGCAGAACCAAGCATTGCACCACCACTCCAAAGTCCGTGACAGGTAGCAATCAGGTTGGTTCCTGAATGGATTTCAAGTTGAGATGCACAGGTATTCATGGAAATATTGATCGCAGAATAACCCATTCCAAAGAAAAATAAAGCAACGCCAACTAACCAAATAGTAGGTGAAATGGCAGGCATGATAATGAGCAAGGAAAGTGCTACCAAAGAAACCAATGTCGCTTTGACCGTTCCCAAACGATTGATGAGTTGGACACTCAATAAGTTCATCAACCCTGCCCCGAGTGGCATGAACAACAATAGCATTCCCAATTGCGCTTCATCCAATCCAAATTTATCTTTGATGAATGGGATCAGGTTGGCCCAAGTACCGAAAAGGAATCCAACAGCAATAAAGACCAATCCAATGGCACTAGCTAATTTACTGTTAAGGAAAGAGGACAGGTGTTTTATCATCGAGGGCAAATATAATTGCCATCACCAAATTGAAAAACTGTAAAAAAGAGTTAAGTAGGTGAGTGTATATAATCGACATTTTGGGCGAGGCTATTTTTTCGATAATTGAGGCAAAAAATATTTGAATAGCCAAGTTATTGAAATATTTTTTAACGAGGAGTATCGGAAAAAGAGTCCGTTCAAAGAGTCGATTATATATGCTCACCTACTTATGATGTGAATGCATAAAAGGAAATTCAATCTTCCTTTATTCGCTCCGCAATGAATTAACAGGATTGGCGAGTGCCGCTTTCAGGCTTTGGAAACCAATGGTGAAAAACGCTACTACAACGGCAACCACACCAGCCAATGCAAACACCCACCATTCGATCATGATGCTAAAGGCAAAGTTGTCCAACCAATTGTTCATAAAATACCACGCTATCGGACAGGCAATCACCAATGCTATCCCAACTAATCCAAGAAAGTCTTTAGAAAGCAAGCCAACAATTCCAGCGGTAGTTGCCCCCAGTGTTTTTCGGATGCCGATCTCTTTGGTTCTTTGTTCAGCTGTGAATGCAGCCAATCCAAAAAGTCCCAGACAAGCAATAAAAATGGCACATAATGCGGCTATGGTAAAAAGCTGACTGCGACGTGAATCCGCTTCATAAAAGCTTTCTATTTGATCATCGAGAAAATGGTATTCAAATACGTGTTCGGGATCAACGGAATGCAGGACATCTGTCATTTCAGCAATAGTCCGCTCCACGTTCTGACCGGAAATGCGGGCAGTGAAATAATCAATGGACTGGATCGGATTGTTGCGATAGCCAAGTACCAAAGGCTGGATCGGCTCGTACAGTGATTGGAAGTTAAAATCATTTGTTATGCCGATGACCCTTGCCCGAAATGGTTCATTCAGTGTTCGCACGGACCCATTATTAATCCTGCTCATGATCAACACCTCTTGACCTGCCGCTTCTTGAACCCCTAATAATTCCGCTGCCTGTTGGTTGATAATGACTGATGCCGAATCCGCAGGCCTTTCAAAATCAAAATTGCGGCCACTGGCAAGGTCAATCCCAAATGTTTCCAAAAATTGTTCATCGCAACCTATGAACCAAGGTGTTGGCCCTTTTTCTTCAAAAGCATCGGGTGGCCTGATCTCAGTTTGCAATAAATTTTTCCACTCGCCCGGCACCCGGCTCGATACCGACACTGATTTTACACCCGGCAGCTGTGAATAACCAGTGCGGATGGTTTCAAAACCGCCCCTTACTTTTCCGCTGTTTATATCCACAACTAAAAGATGGTTTTGGTCGAAGCCCAAGTCTTTGTCCTGTACATAATTCATCTGCTGCCATACGACCATGGTACCGATTATCATCAGAATGGAAAGGGAAAACTGCAGCACAACCAAGCTCTTCCGAAGATTTCCGTGGCCACCAGTTTCCGAATAAACACTACCAGCCAAAATAGCTGAAGGTCGAAACCTTGAGAGGTATGCTGCGGGATAACTACCTGCTAATAAACCAATTAAAAGTACAGCTAAAGCAAGGATTGGAAATGCCCAAGGCTGTCCTGACGGGTTCAAAGTGAGTTCCTTTGCTGTAAATTCGTTGAACCAGGGCAATGCAGCCTGAACCAGCCCAAGCCCCAAAGAGAATGCAAGAATTGTTACAATTAAACTTTCAGACAAGAATCGGGAAAAAAGCTGCTTTTTGTCTGCACCAACGACTTTCCTCACGCCTACTTCTTTGCTGTAACTGGAAGACCGGGCGGTAGCCAAATTGATATAGTTGATGCAAGCAATGCCGAGAATAAACAGCCCTATTATCCCAAAAATATACAGATAGGAATAAGAACTTTTGCTTTCCTGCCTTTCACGCAAAAAACCCTCAGACCCAAAATGGATGTCCTTTAAAGGTTGTAATTCCAATTTGCCAGAAAAGGGACGTTCTTCTTGCGAGCGGGTTTCAGCAAATGCTGTCAGTTGTTTTCCAATTTCAGCAGGGTCAGCTTTTTGATCCAATGTCAGGTAGGTAAACCAATTCTGTGATGCCCAATCGCCCGTTACTTGTTCGTCAAACCAAGATTGTGTAGTCAGGGTTTGATGAGAAATCAAGGCATCAAATTGCAAATGGGAATTGATCGGAATATCTTCCAAGATCCCAGTCACTTTCAAATCATCTCCCCGATCCGTACTCACCGTTTTGCCAACTGGATTCTCATTTCCAAAAAGACGCTTTGCAAAATCCTTTGACAATACAACTGTCGATGGTTCTGTCAATGCAGTACTTTCATTTCCAATAGCCAAGGAAAAATCAAAAATTTGAAAGATGGAATTTTCCGTGGTTAAAAACTCTTGGTAAAAGGCCCGCTGGTTTTCATTATTCCTAAAAACAGCCCTGCCCCAACTCAGCATTTTTGTGGCATTATCCACACCAGGAATCTCGCTCCTGCTGGCCTCCGAAACACCATAACTTACGGCACCAAAATATTGATCCCCTTCTTCAGGGGACTGTCTGTGCTGGATGACCCGGTAAGTATTGTCAACATTGGAGTGAAAGCGATCAAAGGTCAGTTCATCAAAAACATAAAGGGCAATAAACAGAAAACAAGCTACCCCGAACCCTAACCCAAGTACGTTCAGGAAAGTGTATAGTTTGTGTCGAGAAAGGCTTCTCCAAGCGATTTTTATATTGTTTTGAAACATAATTCCAGTGATTGATTGACGGTGGTTTGCCAATAGTGGTTGCCCATCAGGGGTATCAAATCAACGGGTATGCCACAAAGCATATATCGTTGATTTTGTGCAACTTACAGATAAATTAACTTAATACTGGAAATTTTCGGTGTCCAAAAATGGACGACAGGTGTGTGGGAATGAACAAGAATAAAACCAGGATGAACTTAGCCTGGGCTAATTATTGAACCTCATTTGCCATTAATTTTTTTTCTAAAATAAAGAAGTTAAGCGGCTTCACAGGTACGCCAAATTTTTCATCTACCTCAAATGGTTTGCGCTCCCCTGTAAACTTGTATCCATGCCTCAAATACCAATCTGTCAGTTCAGGCCGGTCCGATAATACTTGCATATAAATTGAATGGCAATCATTATCCAAGGCATATTTTTCAGCAGCTTCTAAAAATAGTTTACCAATCCCTGCCCCTTGTTTTTCAGGCACAACAGAAAGCATTCCCAGGTACAATTTTTTGCCATCTATTTTTAATTGTACGCAACCGATCATTTTACCATTGCTCTCCGAATATTTCAGGAAAACACATTTCTCATCCTGCATTAAGTCAAAAATAGTATGCTCATCCGCCCTCATTATTCCCTTTATTAAATCTGCTTCCGAAGTCCAACCCCGAAAAGAGTCTTTACTGCGATAGGTAAGGTTCAATAATCCAACAATATCTGCAACATCGTGCTGGTCTGCTATTGAAATATTTGTCATTCCACTTTTTTTGAGGGGTCAGGATTAAGGAGTCAGGGGTCAGATGGGTTCAGTAAAGAATCATGGTCTCCGTATGGTTTAACCAACTAAAATTGAAAAGCAAGGAATTGATCCATTCTGACACTTGACTCCTAAAACCTAATGTTTCTTAAAAAAATATTCATTCACCGCAGGTGTACCGTCCTTATGGATACCTTCCGTTTTTCTGTAAAACTGTCCATCGGGCAGTAATTTATACCAGATTTTCTGTGGGTTTTGGTGGTTCGTATTTTCAAAGAGCATTTCACTATCACTAATTGATTTGGCTTCAAATATGAACGGGTCAAAATCACTCGGAACAGCAACTAAATATTGTTTTTTACCCACCGAAAAAAATCTCAGTTCTTCAGAATAGGTTGTATCGCCATCGTCGATAAATACGCCGTAACCAAAATAATCGCCCTCGGCACTTTCTTTCCAAGTGGTATGCAGTTCACCCCCAAAAGCTTCTCCGGCCCAATCTCCTACCAACTGTTGAAAAAAGGTCTGGGAAAACCCTGACGAAGAAATACCAATTGTAAATACCAATAGAAAAAATTTCATGTATAATTTATTATTGTTCAAAACCATAATCTCTTTCCACCTTGCAAATCCTGGTTTTATAGGCGCTGTACCAAGTTGATCTGCCTTTCCCCTGGGCGAATTGGTGTTCGGCATTTGCTTTCCAATTCTTTATGGCTTCCAGGCTTTCCCAATAGGAAACCGTTATGCCTAGTCCTTCCCGGACACCCTCAACTCCCAGATAACCAGGTTGTTGAGCAGCAAGTTCGAGCATACGCTTGGTCATTTCATCATATCCTTTTGACACTTCCGTTCGCAGGGAGGAAAAGATCACGGCATAATAAGGAGGTGGTGGAGTGTTTGCTATCATGGAGGATTGTGGGTGATATAAAGATGTAATTGTTGATGAGTAAAATTAAGGAAAGTTATGTGCTCTCGGACAAAAAGGTCATTTGTTTTTTGGTAAGTTGATGTGAAATTGTTAATTTCGTAGTCATTTACGTATTTTACTACATAAATTTATTGACATGATTATCCGACTTGCCAATTCAACAGATTGTACACCCATCGCCAGCGTTTTCAAAAAAGCGTTTGGCCCTTTCAAAGAAAAATATACGCCTGATGCCTATGCCAGCACGGCCGTAAAAGAACCGGAAATTGAGCAGCGAATGAAAGAAGGATTTACCTGGATAGCTGTGGAAAGTGATACCGTTTTAGGCACCGTAACTGTTACGCCAACATGGGAAGGATTGTATGTCACAGGCATGGCTGTTTCACCAGATGCACAAGGTAAAAAATTAGGCTGGAAACTTCTTTCCCAACTAGAGTCCCATGCCAGGCAGGAAAATTTTGATCGCATTTACCTTTACACGACTTTTTTCCTTCATAGGGCGATTCATCTTTATGAAAAATTTGGATTTACCAGATACGGAAAACCTGGTGAAAAATTCATGGGAACCTATTTGATTCAATTTGAAAAATATTTATAAAATGAAGAATATCAATGAAATAGGCATTTTAGCATGTGGGACTCGCATGAAGAGGCTTTACGATCATTTGACTTTTGACGGGAAGACGATCTATCAATCATGTGGATTAGATTTTGAGCCAAAATGGTTTACAATCATATTCGCTTTGATCCAAGAAAAAGAACGCTCAGTTACCGACCTCTCAAATGTCCTTGGACTCTCCCACCCGACTATTATTCAATCCCTTAAAGAACTTGAAAAAAAGAACTGGGTTGTTTCACGCAAAAGTGAGACCGATGGCCGCATCAGATTAGTTAGCCTATCCAAAGAAGCCAAAGAAAAAGTACCTGAACTTGAAAACGTATGGGCTCAAATGAGACAAGCATTTGAAGTTGTGAACAATGAAGGGCAAATCAATTTTTGGGAGGGATTCCTTGAATTTGAAAGTGCTTTCACCAAAAAATCTTTCGCGGACCGAGTGACGGAAATTATGGGTCAGCAGCAAAGAAATAAAACGTCAAAAATTCCAGCCAACCACCCTGGTGAGTGGTTCAAGCGTAAATTTGATTTTGAACATTTAAGTGTTACCCCAGAAGGATTGATGGAACGATTGAGATACACGCCGCTGCGCCTCAAAAATTTGATCGAAAGCCTATCGCCCGCACAGCGTACAAAACTCTTTACAGGAAAATGGTCAGTACAGGAAAACATAGGTCACCTCAATGATCTTGAACCGTTATGGTTTGGCCGAATACAAGATATTGCCAATGCGGTTGAAATCATGCGCCCAGCAGACCTTACCAACAAAAAATCACACGAGGCCAAGCACAATGAGATGCCGCTGGATAAACTTATTTCAGAGTTTACAGTTAACCGAAATAAGTTGATTCAACTTTGTGAGAAAAACTACGACAGGCTTGTCAATTCTTCTTCTTTACATCCGCGATTATTGATTCCAATGAGGATTATTGACCTCCTATACTTTGTGGCTGAACATGATGACCATCACATCGCCTCAATCAGATATTTGACGTTCAAGATGTAAAAATGGATGGGAAACTATCTTATTATTTGAACGTGAGTTCTGGATAATAATCCTTGACAATCAAGAGCTTATGGCGGTTTCTGTCCTTTGATTGTCCCGTTAGGGACGGAACATGGGTAGCAATGCCAAACCAACGGTATTTTTCGTGCCGTAGGTACGTAACATTTTCC
>JAJCYI010000217.1 GCA_029263015.1 Saprospiraceae bacterium
ACCTGCCTACCGGCAGGCAGGTTTTTTCGTCAGACAAGGCAAAAAAAATTAGCATAGCCATAGCTACGGTCATTTTTTTTAACAAAGTATGGCGGAAAAAGAGCCCGCCAAAAGTGTCGATTATTTGAGTTCACCTACTTAGCATAATTATTAAATTTAATAATGGCTGATTTGAATTATCAAATCAGCCATTATATATTCTAACATTATGAATGTTAAGTATAGATTAAGATAATTTATTGCGCTAATCAACTGCTCATCAATGTTTTAAATTAACTATTAAAACCCACCCACCCTATTCTTCCTCTTATTTTCATGATCGCCTTATTTTATTAATCTAAAATTAAAATTGCTTTTACGAAGGGTTAAACAGGTGTGTCTTGCTTTGCGGTCGATCTATAGCATAACAAAATCAGAATGCTGTAAATCGGATTAAATAAATTTTATTTAAAATCAAAAAGCAAGATCAATGAAATTCTTCAAAGCAATTTTTCTATTAACAATGTTGGCAACTGCGGCTCTTTTCACTTCATGCGGAGATGATGATACCGCCAGCCCAATTGATGAAACAATGAACGTAGCTGGCATTGTCAGCGATGGCAGTGGAAACCCAATAGATGCAGTTGCTGTAACTTCTGTAAATGATCCATCTATTACTACAACAACGAGTGCAGATGGTTCTTACTCGATCACTGTAACCGTAGGGGACAAATTATCATTTTCAAAGGATGGTTTTGTAACCCTGGAATTGGCGGCAAGTGCGAATTTAAACGTGACCATGAGCGAAGTGGTGAACACCACTCCATTGGAAGACTACTTCACGGCTGCGGGCAACATCGTCGTCGATCCTGTTTTTGCAAGTGGGACAATACAGCCAACAGGAAATATCGGTCAACCAGGTACTGTTCCTGCTGGATGCGAGAGCACTTCATTCAAGGGGGCAATTGATCCTAGCGGTACACCGTGGTACGACGGTTGGTCTTTCTACAGCCGATTGGTAGATGGACAAACGACTTCTTCCTCTATAACGCTGGGCAACCTTGTTAACATCTCTGATGCTGATATGCAGGCAGCTCCAAATGAAGTATCATGGACTGCTGATAATACTTATATTTTGGATGGGTTTGTTTTTGTGAATCCAGGTCAAACGTTGAACATTGAGGCAGGCACAGTCATTCAAGGCAAGCCTGGCGAGGACGTGAACGCATCCGCATTGATTGTCGCACGTGGTGCAAAAATCAATGCAAATGGCACTGCCAACCTACCCATTATCTTCACGTTTGAAGGTGACCAAGGAGGGACACCTGGCACACTCCGTGGCCAGTGGGGAGGATTGATTGTACTTGGGAATGCTGGCTTGAACTCATCTCCAGGTGAGACGGCGGTCGAAGGTATCCCAACCAATGAGACAAGAGGTCTTTATGGGGGCAATGACGACAATGACAACTCAGGGGTTTTGCGCTATGTTTCTATCCGTCATGGTGGAACCAACATCGGTGCAGACAATGAAATCAATGGCCTGACAATGGGTGGCGTTGGTGCAGGAACGACTATTGAATATGTTGAAATAATTGCCAACAAAGACGATGGCATCGAATGGTTCGGCGGCACTGCCAAAGGCAAATACCTGATATCTGCTTACTGTGCTGACGATGCTTTGGATTATGATGAAGGCTTTCGTGGCCAAAATCAATTTGTTATCATTCACCAAGATGCTGCTCTTGATGCCGCTGATCGTGGAGGCGAGCACGATGGCGGTACTGACCCTGAGACTGGAACTCCTTATGCTACTCCAGTTTTCTGCAACGTCACTTCCATCGGCAATGTTGACAGCCGTGCCATCACTTTCCGTGACAACGCTGGTGGAGAATACCACAACAGTATTTTTGTAGGCTTTGGAAAAGGGATTGACATTGAAGACCTAGCATCACAAGAACAAGATTCATACAAGCAATGGGAAACTGGACTGTTGAAGCTGGAAAACAATGTATTCTTTAATATAAGAGTAGGCACAGCGGCAAGAGATCTTTTTGTTGTGACAACAAATTAGAGCATTTATACATCATTCTGAAGTACAAAGCCCAACAAGTGATCCTTGTTGGGCTTTGTTATTTCTGTTAAAACTAAATTAACATTCCACGAAAAACTTAAATATTTATTTACAAACCCTTCAATCGGCCTTAATCCATCAGCGCCAATTTTGCAATAATTTTAATATGCAAAAACATTAATTTGATGAGAAAAATACTATTACTGACTGGATTCACTATTTTCTGTTCTATTTTCCTTTCTGCACAAACCGGAACTATTTCGGGTAAAATAATTGAAGCTTCCTCTGGCTTCGAAATCATTGGCGGAACTGTCATTATCAGTGGTTCTGCCACAGGTACTGTCACCGATCTGGACGGGACTTACCAATTCAATGTTGAGCCAGGTACTTATACATTGGAAGTTTCTTATGTCGGTTTTGCTACCCAAACTATCACAGGCGTGGAAGTCAATGCCAACAAAGTGACTTCGATTGATGTGCTTCTTTCAGAAGAATCTATCAACATCGACTTGGTTGTAACCGTGACCGCAAATGCAAGCCGCGACAACAGCATTGCATTATTGGCTATCCAAAAGAAGTCACCAGTAATATTAGATGGCATTTCTGGGAGCCAGATTAGACAAAGCGGTGATGATGATGCCGCTGCCGCTGTCCGTCGTGTGACAGGGGTGACAGTTGAAGGTGGAAAATACGTCTATGTACGAGGCCTTGGCGACCGGTATAGTAAAACTACCCTGAACGGTGCCGAAATCCCTGGCCTCGACCCTAACAGGAACACCGTGCAAATGGATTTATTCCCCACCAATTTGATAGACAACATTTTAGTCTATAAAACCTTCTCCCCTAATTTGCCAGGTGATTTTGCTGGAGGATACATCGACATTGCAACAAAAGATTTTCCGCAAAAAAGTAAATTCAATATATCGGCCTCAGCATCTTACAACACACAGGCAACTTTCAACGACAAATTCATCAGTAATAAAGGCGGAAAAAAGGATTGGCTGGGATTCGATGACGGCACCCGTGCCATTCCAACTTTGGCAGCCAATACATCTGATTTTCCTCAGTTTCCCCAAGGCTTACATGACAGTCAAAAGGCTCAACAACTCGCTGACCTAACTCGATCATTCGAAAACAATTGGCAATTGTCCCATTTCAAACCAACTGTCAATACTAACTTTTCCATGTCTTTCGGCAACCAGAAAACCCTGCTCGGCAAGCCACTCGGTTTCATTGCCGCAGTGACTTACCAGCACAAATTCAGCTCATACGATAATGGTACTTACGGTATTTACGAATTGACCGGAACGGTCAACCAAACCAATAAACTGACCTCCCAACTGGAACTCAGGGATAGTCGGAGTGATGAAGAAGTACGCTGGGGGGCCTTGTTGAACAGCACCTGGAAAGTAGCCCCAAACCACAAGATTGGAGTGATGGCCATGCACAATCAAAGTGCGCAGCAAACTGCCAGGTATTTAGTTGGAACCAAGTTTAGGGACGATCCTTTAGATGTGTTCCAAACCCGTACCTGGAACTACCTCGAAAGAGGGCTTTCCACATTCCAACTCGACGGCAAACACGTTTTATCCAACGTTAACGGCCCGAAAATCAATTGGGTATCTTCGTATTCCCTATCAACCCAGGACAATCCAGACCTTCGGTATTTCACAAACAGGTACAGCCCCTCAAGCGAACGTTTTCGCCTTAAACCTTCCAGCGATAACGTGCCAACTCGTTTTTACCGGAACATGGAACAATTCAATTTTGATAACAAATTTCATTTAACGTTGCCATTTAATCAATGGAATGGACTGAGTTCTAAATTCAAGACAGGCATGTCTTATGTTTACAGGGAAAGGCAGTTCCGGGAGAATAGGTTTAACTTCAACAACCAGTCGCTTACTTATAGCGGCAGCACATTCGACTATTTTTCAGAGGAGAACCTGATACTTGCTGGTAGAGAAGGGTTCGTCGGAATAAATGGGGTTTATGTTTCCAATAATTACGATCCAAAAAACAATTACGACGCCGATCAATCTGTGATTGCCTCTTACGCAATGGTGGAATTGCCACTCAGTTCAAAACTACGTGCAATCACAGGAGTTAGAGTAGAAAAAACGGCCATTCATCTGTTCACTTTCGACACAGATGTTAGTTTACAGCGATTCCCTTTCCTCGATGGCAACACCAATCTTCTTGACAATACAGACTTTCTTCCATCACTTAATTTAAACTATGAAGTTAACAACACCATGAAGTTGCGTTTCGCTTATAGCCGCACCTTGGCCCGACCATCATTCAGGGAATTGGCACCGTTTGCTTCATTTGCTGTGGATGGTGGTTTTGTCTTTGTCGGCAACCCAGAATTGAAGCGTACCATGATTGACAATATTGATTTGCGGTGGGAATTATTTCCAGAAACCCGTGGCGATATGATCTCGTTAAATGCGTTTTACAAGAAATTCACCAACCCAATCGAAAGGACATTTAACCCAGAAGCTCAAAACACCGAATTGACGCTCCGCAACGTTGACCATGCATTTTTGTACGGCACCGAAGTAGAAGTGAAGAAGAACCTCGGTTCTTTTACCGAAGTATTTTCAGCTTTTCATTTAGGTGCGAATTTCTCCTATATTATTTCCGAGACTGACATTGACCAGGAAGAGTTAGCACTCATGCTCGCACTTGATCCAGCGGCTAAAGACACCCGTGAAATGTTTGGCCAAGCACCTTTCACTGCCAATGTTTTGCTAAATTTCAAAAACAAACAAGGAACACAAGCCAACGCATCGTTCAATGTGGTTGGTCAAAGGATCAATGTGGTTACCAGGGGTGCAACCCCTAACTATTTTGAGCAGCCGCAACCTAACTTCAACTTTAATATTTCTCAAGAACTGGTAAATGGATTCCGAATTAAACTCTCTGCTGACAATCTCCTCAATACTGCGAAAGAAGTCACTGCCACATACAAAGGAGCGGAATATAAAGTTTCCAGCTTTAAAACTGGTCGGACTTTCTCCATTGGCCTGAACTATGATTTTTCGAATTGACTTGAGAAATACCATTTGAACCACAAAAGGCTTATTTCTTATGTGGTCCTTTTGTGGTTCAGGTACTTCCCGTTTTTCCATTACCGAAAAAATAGTTCAATGATATTCCCACCTACAGTTCAATCCTGCATGATACTTTCCGAACTTTGTACTGAACCAATAACACTGAACTTTCATGAATAACATCTCTCGCCGTTCCTTCCTCGAATTTTTAGGCGTTAGCTCAACTGCCATTTTTGCCAATCCTTATATCTCCGCAAAAAATCTCACTCCATTATTTATTTCAAAATTAAAAGCCATCCCTCCTTCCGAACTGGATGAACTCGCACTGACGGATGGATTATCGTATGAGGTATTGATAAAATGGAAGGAGAGCTTTTCTAAGAAAACCAAATTTGGGTTCAATAACGACTATATTGCCTTTGTTCCTTTGGATAAAAAAAATCCCAATGATGGCCTGCTTTGGGTCAACCACGAATATGTAGATCCCCGGTTTGTTTCACAATTCATGGGGGACGATGTTTCCCTAAAAACCAAAAAACAGGTTGAGAAAGAAATGTACAACGTAGGTGGAAGCATCTTGCGGGTAAATAAAGTGGATGGAAAATGGCAGGTCGTCAAGAACGACCCGTTCAACAGACGCATCACAGGCAAAACCGAAATCCCTTTCAATTGGAGTGAACCCATCATGGGCAAAAAATCAGCCATGGGTACGCTTGCCAATTGTTCTGGCGGCATAACGCCCTGGGGCACGATCCTGACCTGCGAGGAGAACTACGACATGTTCTACGGCGAGCGAAATTACAAAACCGGCGAACGGATCCTTTCATCTTATGACATGGGTTGGTACCTGCAATATGACAATCCACCAGAACATTACGGCTGGGTAGTAGAGGTTGACCCAAAAACTGGCAAAGCCCAAAAACATGTCGCCCTGGGTCGCTGTGCCCATGAATGTGCAACAATCAAAGAACTGGAAGATGGCCGTCTGGTCGTTTATTCAGGCGATGATTCAGTGAACCAGTTTTTGTACAAATTCATTTCTTCCAAGCCAGGCTCGCTTTCGGAAGGGACTTTATATGTGGCCAATACCATGATGGGGAAATGGATTTCTTTAAACTACGACGAACAGCCTGTTTTGCAAAAACTGTTCAAAGACCAAACAGATGTACTTATCCGCCTGCGGAAAGCAGCAAAATATCTTGGCGCTACCCCACTCGACCGGCCCGAAGATATTGAAATCAATCCAGCCAACGGCGATGTCCTTGTCGCACTGACCAATAATTCAACAGTCGGAAATTACCTGGGCTCTATCATGAAAGTTGCTGAAAAAGATGGCCAACATGATGCGCTTGAATTTAAGGCTGAGAACTTCTTGGCAGGTGGCGAAGAAACCAATTTCGCCTGCCCAGACAACTTAGCTTTCGATCCAAAAGGCAATCTTTGGATCACTTCCGATATTTCCGGCAGCCAAATGAACCGGGAGGACAAACCCTTTTATCTTCCCTATAAAAACAACAGTTTATTTGTGGTGCCAAAAGATGGGGAACACGCCGGCAAACCCATCCGGGTAGCCAATGCTCCAACCCATGCAGAATTTACCGGCCCATTTTTCTCCCCCGATGGCAAGACCCTGTTTTTGAGCGTACAGCACCCAGGGGAATATTCCTATTCCATGAATGAACTATCAAGCCATTGGCCAGATGGCGGAACGAAAATTCCAAAACCGGCCGTGGTTGCCATTTATGGGGTAGATGAGATTGTCTAAGATCGAAGATCGCAACAACCGTACTTTTCCAAGCACATCTGTTTTCATTCTTTTGGTAACACGCCGTTGATAAATTACCTTTAGACTCCTTTTGGAGGAGGTTTGTATTTGTGTGCCATTATCATACAGTAATTGCAGGCAAACAATTACTATTCATAAACCACTGGCATTCATTTTCTTTGCGCATCTGTTTACATAAAATGCGCAATCAAGCTAATGTGGTTATACACGCAATATTCTGTGTATCCCGTAGTTCATCGCCACCAAAAGAAAACTAAAAGGAAGTAAACCATGCTTAAAAAACAACTATGAAAGAACAGGTTTTAAACAGCATTGAATACCTCGTAATTTTTATTGGCATTCTGCTGACAACAATTCTTGTGGCATTTTTAGTCAATCGTTTTTTCAAACGCCTCATTCGTCGCTCGACGGAAGAAATGAATAACGACCCGACCAATTATCTGTTTTTACGACATGCCATTACTACCCTGATTTATATTGTTGGATTCAGCATCGCTATTTTTATGATGCCTAGTTTGCGGGCATTAGCAAGTTCTCTTTTGGCTGGTGCAGGTATATTAGCAGTTGCAGTTGGATTTGCCTCACAACAAGCTTTAAGCAATATTATTAGCGGTATTTTTATAATTATCTTCAAACCATTCCGGGTCAATGACAGAGTAGAACTTAGGGAATTAACAGGAGTTGTTGAAGATATTACTTTACGGCATACTGTAATTAGGGATTTTGAAAATAAAAGAATTATCATTCCAAATTCCCTGATTAGCGAGGAGATTATTGTCAATTCAAATTTTGACGACAACAGAATTTGCAAGTGGATAGAGATTGGAATCAGTTATGATTCAAACATTGAAAAAGCCAAAGCAATAGTAAAAGAGGAAATCCTGAACCACCCGATGCACATTGACCCAAGAACTCAACAGCAAATCGAGGAAGGAGGTGAATTGGCACCAGTAAAAGTGGTTGGGTTGAGAGATTCTTCTGTCAACCTCCGTGGCTGGGCATGGGCAAAAGATGCTGTGGATGCATTTAAAATGGGTTGCGATTTACTGGAGTCCATTAAACTTAGATTTGATAGGGAAGGCATCGAGATTCCATTTCCTCACAGAACGCTGGTACACAAGAACACCCCAACTAATAAAGGAAAAGAAACATTATGAGCAAAAGAAGAAAGAAAATCGGACTGCCACCAGGTTCTGTTATATATACAGGAAATAGAAAAGTCGAGAAGATTGTAATCCATTATTTCCAATATGAGGAAAAATATCTCAAAGAAAAAATATTTGATAATCACGGCAAAATTGTTTTTCATCAATCGCCCAATGAAAAAGTGAATTGGTACGACATTCGGGGAATCCATGATACAGCATTAATCGAACAAATCGGAAGTGCATTTGATATCCATCCATTGATATTGGAAGATGTATCTAACATCCATCAACGCCCTAAGTTTGAAGAATATGAAAAAGGAATCTTCATAATTATAAGAGCACTCGTTTTTGACAAAGAAAAGCTGAAAATAACAACAGAACAGGTTGCTTTGTATTTCAGGAATGGGTTTGTCGTTACATTTCAAGAAACGGAAAGCGATTTATTTGAATTCGTAAGAAAGAGGATTCAAAATGGGAAAGGAAGAATTAGACAGCGTGGAACTGATTACCTTGTTTATTCCCTCCTTGATGTGATAGTTGATAATTATTTCCTCGTCTTAGAAGATATTGAAGTGGAAATAGAATTGCTCGAAGAGAAGGTATTGGAAAATCAAGATACAAGCAATAAATCAGAAATCCATCGGCTTAAAAAAGAACTTTTGGTGATGCGAAAAACAATTGCACCATTGAGGGAAGCAATCGGACATTTTGCTAAAACAGATAGTTCTTTCGTCGAAGAAAACACGGCAGTTTTTATCCGGGATTTATATGACCACACGATTCAGGTCATGGATGCGGTAGAATCATTTCGGGATTTGTTGAACGGCTTGCAAGACCTTTTCATTTCAGAGGTTAGTTTTAAGATGAACCAAGTGATTCAGGTACTGACAATAGTTTCAACAGTTTTTATTCCGCTGACCTTCTTGGCAGGTATCTACGGGATGAATTTTGAGCATATGCCTGAACTCCATTGGAAGTATGGTTATTTTGTTTTATTGGGATTAATGGTCACAATTTTTGTTGGGTTGATGATTTACTTTAAAAGAAAGAAATGGATTTAGAATAATCAAAAAAAGGCGAGTGCGGAACAAAGTGTATGCGCTCATTTGCCCTAAACGGGTAAACCCCGCATACACGAGATGTTAGTGGCAATAAAAAAATCGAAATATTCATAGTGAATAAATTACTCAACAAAATCAAATAAATGAAAGATAATGAATTATTGAGATGTGCAAATACAGTTTTGCTACCAGCATTTGCAGATACAACTTTAAGTAAAGAAGTAAAATCATTCTTAAGAAATGGAGGATGTTCTATCTTAATTGGTGAATCAAGAGAAGAATACGTTAAAAGAGAGATGTCGAATGATAGGAAAAATAATGAAACAGAATCAACGCTTAAATCTCTAATTGAAGAAGCGAAATCATTTCAAAAAGATTTAATTGTTGCGGTTGATCAAGAAGTATGTGGTATTCAAAGGCTTCATAATTTGGTCCCAAACTTCCCAAAACCGGATGAGCTAAAAGAAATTAAGTCTGAAGATTTTCAGTTAATCTGCAAAGAAGTTGCTATAAAAGCTAGGGCTATAGGAATCAACTGTTTTCTAGCCCCAATTCTAGATGTAGTAACTGGTGAAAATCCTTGGTTAAGAAATCGAACATGGTCAACAAACCCTATTGAAATTGCACATCTCACCTCCGGATTTATAAGGGAGGTTCAACAAGAAAAAATAATATCTACTGCAAAACATTTTCCAGGATTTAGTAATATCAAACTTGACCCTGCAATTGAGAAAAATGCTGTAATGGATGGGTCTTTAGAATCAATAATAAAAGGCTATCTTCCTTTTGAATTTGCCATCAAAAATAATGTTGAAATGATTATGATGGGCCCTGCAATTGTCAATGCATTAGATAAATTGAATCCTGCATCAATCTCACCTTCTGTCATTTCAGTTTTGAGAGATAAATTGAAATTTAATGGTATAATTTTAAGTGATGGTCTTGATGCTAAAGCTACAATGCAAAATTCAACTATTGAACAGATTGCTGTTAGATCTCTTAAAGCAGGCTGTGATTTTTTGCTTATTGCAGATATTGACGATCAAATTTATAGAGTGTCAAATGCAATTAAAGAAGCAGTTAAAAATGGGAATCTTAATCAGAATAAATTAATATTATCAGCAGAAAAAGTAAGATTACTCGCAGAAAAATACAATTAGATAAAATAAAAAAAACCACTAAAACGGCTATAGTCGCTAAGCGCGCCTACATCGTTTGCACAGACCGTTAGCGCATATTTGAAAAATGACGACAGACACATCTAAAGTTACCATACATATGGTTTCAAGTCTTGATGGTTTTATAGCCAAAAAAGATAGAAGCGTTTCATGGCTTAGATCGACCGATAATTATGAGAAAGGAATTACTCTTAATGAAGAAGATGTGGAGGAGTTTATCAAGACAATAAACTGCTATGTTATGGGTTCCCGGACATATGAACATGCCCTGGAACTTGGATGGCCCTATGGTGCCGTGCCGGTTATTGTATTGACTCATAGAGAACTGACGACTGACAGAGAAAATGTCGAGTTCTACTCAGGTGATTTGGCCAAACTTGTAAATGACAATCTAAAACCCATCTACCGGAATATATGGCTGGTCGGGGGCGCTATGATTGCGAAAGACTTTATCCTTTTAAAACTGGCGGACGATATAATAATATCAATCATGCCTGTTATTCTGGGAGACGGAATACTGTTTTTTGACTACATCCGCCAAGAACAGCTATTGCATCTGAAGGACGTAGTAGCTTACAAGGACGGAATGGTAGAATTGTGGTATGAAATAAAAAAAGAATAAAAACGTGCGCCAACAAAGTATTAGGTGTTCATGTCGAGCAAAAGCTCGCCACGCACACATATATGAGAACGTTCCCTTTCACCAAACCAAAAAAACAAACAAAACGATGATTACAACAAAACGGAATCTCCGTGCTGAATTAACAGCGAAAAAGTATTCATTTATCTCTGGAAATGAATTTGCTATTGCACCAGAACTGCAATCGGATTATGAAAGTTTTCGAGAAGACTGGGAGCATTTGGAATTAGATAAACACCTGAAAAATGGGGCAAAATTCCGTTATAGGCGCTTTAATTACTTTTATTATCATCCAAAGCAGCAAGATTTACACCTGCTTCCTTTTGAGGCATTTTTTCAACCACTTGAAGATAATAATTATGCAGGAGGCATCAACAGAGAATTTGCTCCCTTAAGGGAAACGACTGCCAAAAATCGCTTTATGCAGGAGCTTATTAAGTTTAGTTTTTGGCAAACGCCTGAATCTAAGGATGAAAAATTAATTGATGAACCTTGGAAAGTAGAAGTCCATCAAGTTCGTGTTGTTGCATCAGAGAATGAAAACGGAGAACCAACTCCCGAAGGTATTCATCGAGACGGTGGAGAATCAGGCTTCGTTTATTTGATAAATCGTCAGAATGCCAGCAATGCTGTTAGTTCCGTTTATACCAACGACCGCAAAATAATAACAAGATTTACTTTAAGCAACCCTATGGATACGATGATGTTTTTAGACCCCCACCTATTGCATAGTGTTAGTGCTTTAACTTCTAAAGATTCTGCTCACCTTGCAATTAGAGATGTGTTTTTATTCGGGTTTTTTCATACTCCAGAGCTTAATAAACCATAGAATTCTATCAGGAACATTCACATAAACATGAGTATTACTTCTACCTTGTCTTTAAATGCAGTGCAAAACATTGGGACGAGCTATCAACTCCTTGTGCAGCAATTTGCTCCATTAGGGGCAGGTTCTGCAAACTTTAATTTCCTCTTGGATACCGACAAAGGGAAAGTGGCTTTAAGCATCTTTGAAGAACAAACTACCGGAGAAGTAAACAGCATGGCGAAACTGTTATTATGGTTGGAAAAACACCAATTTTATACTTCCCGATTACTCTTGACAAGTCATGGAAAAATGACGGTCAGGTATGGTCAGAAAGCAGTTATTTTGAAAAACTATATCTCGGGTAAAACCTGTTCTGAATTAACCGCCACCATGTTAGAACAAGTAGGTTCGGCGATGGGGCAACTGCATGAAATCCCAGTTCCTGAATACCTGCCCACAACTAATTACTACGAATCGCCAGTGTTTTCCAAAGTAATTGGTTTGGGAATTGATATCGAATATGAAACGTGGTTGGAAGAACGTACGAAATTTTTGGAGATGTTCCTTTCCAAAGAGGTACCTCGAGGATTGATTCACGGAGATATTTTTGCGGATAACCTCCTGTTCGAGAAAGATAAATTAAAGGCTATTATTGATTTTGAGGTAGCTTGTAATTACTATAAAATATTCGATATTGGTATGGCGATTATAGGGCTTTGCACTGAAAAAGACAGGATAGTCTTGAAAAAAGCAAATGCGTTGATTCGGGGATATCAACAAGTTAGAAAATTAGAATATACTGAACAACAATCGTTACAGGAATACGCAGAAATGGCGGCTGTAAAAACATCTAACTGGCGATTTTGGCGGTATCGTTATTACCAACCGAATCCGGAAATGATGTATAAATATGCAGAAATGGTACGGCTGGCAAAAAATATTAAAGCTATTTCTAAAAACACTTTTATTTCAACAATTTTTAACTAAAAATTCATTGAAAAATGGCAACAAATACTATAGTCGAAACGCTTAAAAAGCCAATTACAAATAAAACTGTCAATTCTCACAATGAATGGGATTTATTGGAAGAAGTAATTGTGGGCTCTCCTAAAAATGCCTTTTTCTCTTTTTGGGATCCCATTGATAGATATTTGTATAGTCAGAAAGAACTAACCGAAATAGAGCGTTACCTAAAATTAAAACAACCCTATCCAAGGGAGTATATTGAAAAAGGAATACAGGCAAAAGAACGATTTATTCATATCCTTGAAGCAGAAGGAGTGAAGGTACGTCGTGTAGAAGAAGTAGGCTATAATCAGGAATTCTTTACGCCACTTTGGAAAACGGCAGGAGGGTTCTGCGCAGCTAATCCCCGTGACTTGTTTATTGTTATTGGTGACCAAATTATTGAAGCTCCGATGTGTTCCCGTTCTCGTTTTTTTGAAACCAGAGCCTATCGCAGTCTCTGGAAAGAATATGCCGAAAATGGCGCATATATTGTAGCCGCCCCCCGACCCTTACTTTCAGATGATTTGTACAACCCTGATTTTGCTTCCCCTAATTCTGCTACACCCTATATTCTGACCAACCAAGAGCCTGTTTTTGATGCGGCGGATTTTATTCGGTGTGGTCGGGATATTATTGGTCAATTGAGTCATGTTACCAATCAGGTAGGTATTGATTGGCTTCAACGTCATTTGGGTGAAGACTATACTGTTCATCTCATCAAAAGTCTCGACCCCAAACCTTCTCACATTGATACTACTTTGGCATTATTGGCACCAGGGAAATTATTAATTAACCCAACTTTTACGGATGTCAATAAGTTACCTGAAATATTCAAAAAATGGGATGTACTCATTGCACCAGAGCCGGTTCCGTTCAAAACACGTCCTCAATTAATGAGCAATTGGATTAGCATCAATACATTAATGCTGGACGAAAATCGGATTGTGGTAGAAGAACGTCAAAAACCGCTGATACGAGCATTAAAAGATTGGGGGTTCCAACCAATTCCTTGTGCATTTGAAGATTATTACCCATTTATTGGTGGTTTTCATTGTGCTACCCTTGATATTCGTAGAAATGGTGAACTGGAGTCGTATTTTTGACAGATATAAAATCGGTTGTTTTTAAATAAAAATAACAAAATCAAATGGCGTTGTTGCATGAATATTTACATAGATAATCAGCCTTTTATAAATTAACACAATGATTAATTGTCAATTTAAAGGACTTTTGAACAGTTGTCACAATATTTTATATTGTTTGGTTATTTATTATCTATTTTTTGCAATATAAAATTTTGTATTCCTACTGAATTCATATTTTCTTTATGCAACAACACCAAACCCGCTGGCGCTGGTTTGTAACCAGTGGCCTGGAGTGGGTCCAGGCCGACACCCAAGGCAGTCCACAGAACTCAGTCTTGAGCCAGCGGATATTGACGTATCATTCTAAAAGATCAAACTACTTTACTTATAAAGTAAATAAACGCACCTGGTGCGTTTATTTACGAGTTAGTGGCGATTAAATAAAAAAAATGAACAGAAAAACCGTCGAACGAATTGAAAGCCGATTTCCAGATATGGAAACAGCGTTAAAGTTTAGTGACAAACTAAATAGCTTGGATTTAAAGCAAATAAGTTTAGAAAAACTAACGGAATTAATTGATGGTGTATTCCACATGATACCGATGACCAGAGGTTTTATAGATAAAGGAGCAGTACTCTATAGAGCAAGAGTTAATAAAAAGGGGAAAGGTAGCTTTAAAAAATTTTCAGACTTTGGAATGGCGCCATCGAAATGTATTGAAGATTTTGGCAGAGCCAATGAACCAGAGGAGAGGATTTTTTACTCTGCTAACAATCTACAACTTGCTTGTGGAGAAGTGTTACAAGATTTAAAATATAAATTCAACCCAAATAATGAATTTGGCTACACGACTGTTAGTCTTTGGGAGGTGCAAAGAAAGCTTCATTTTGCAACTCTCTATTACAGTCCTAAGGTTACAAAATTCAGGGAAGACATAGCAAAATTTAAAAGAAAAAACCAAGATTACACAAAAGCAGAAAAAATAATAAAGGATTCTATAATTGATGTAAGTGATATAATATTAGAATTTTTTTGCGAAGAGTTTGCCAAGGATAACATCAAATCAAAAGAAGATTATAAGATAAGTACATTCTACGCAAAAAGAGTTAAGGAAACAAATGGTTTTATAGCTCCCCAACATGATGAAAACAAATTTGATGGAATAATATACCCAAGTGTTGCGATGAGATACAAGGGGGACAATGTTGCTCTATTTGACACAGATTTAGACACTAAAATAAAATTCAAAACGGCCTTCGAAGTAGTATGTGTTGATTTCGACTTCGAGAAAGCCGATTTCAAATCGTATTTCAAGCATGAGTTAAAAGAAATAAATAAAAAAGGGGAATTGGAATGGAATAAAGAAGTTTATAGACCAAAAGAAAACCGCCACTAACAATGTGCTGCTGCCGTAGCGGGCAGATGCCCGCTACGGCAGCAGCACAGACCGTTCTACACAAGCAAGAAAATTTAAAACAATTAAGAATATTTCGGCTGTTATTTGGAATCTTATGAGAACTGAAGTACAATAAGTTAAAATATTCGGCACTTCACCTTTTACAATTAATTGGTAGCTGAAAATCCCGAAATAACTACTTGAAACCTGAAAAACAAAGAATATGAAAAATATTAAATTGTTGATTTCATTATTATTGTTATCGGTAACGATACTACTCACAGAATCATGCAGCAAAGCAGAGCCTTGTATAAATACTAATTGCCTAAATGGTGGTACTTGTGTAAATGGTGCCTGTGAGTGTCCTGATGGATACATAGGAAACAATTGTGAAGAGCAAGACCCTTGCTTTGGAATAACCTGCCAAAACGGTGGCAACTGTGTAGATAGCATATGTGAGTGTCCAGATGGATTTATAGGAACCAATTGCGAACTATTAGACACAACACAAATCCAGCTTCTACTGGATATAGGGGTAATCCCTCAAGCTTTATATGAAGAAGGGGTTAGCTTAGAACAAATCTACGGCAAGATCTACCAGGGCGGTTTTATATTTTACCTCAATACAGATGATGGGTCTGGTTTGGTAGCAGCCACTGAGGATCAAAGTGAAGAAGCTCCGTGGGGATGTTATGGTATAGAAATTTCTGGAGCAGATGGCACTAATATAGGAACGGGTTCACAAAACACAATCGATATCGTATCGGGTTGTTCGGAAGCCGGCATTGCTGCAAAATTATGTGCTGAATTAATTTTAAATGGTAAAGATGATTGGTTTTTACCGGCTAAAGAGGAACTGAATTTGATGTGGGAAAATCTTGCTGATTCTGATGGTAACAATGAAAGTACTGGGCCAGACGACCCAGGAAATATTGGTGGGTTTACAGAAAGGTGGTACTATCATTCTACAGAGCTATACAGCGGTACTGCAGGGGGCAGAGATTTTGGCAATGGCCTTAATCTCGAAGCCAGTAAGGCCGCTCTCGGTCATGTTCGTGCCGCTCGGGCTTTTTAACGATACACTCCACTTAAAGTGGGTCGATTATTTTTTACTAAGGCATTATATTACTGCTTACCAGATTTTAGGGAGGCATATCAAGGTTTCGTATTGGTGTTTTTTAATTGTAAAGTTTATCCAAGGGGATATGGAAAGATTAGTAAGAATACAATTGATAAGAAATATTTATTAAGCCAGCAAAGATCGATAAGCAATATTATGATAACAGAAAGCCAGTGTAGAACAAATGCTAAAACGACCATGCCGCCTATGCGGCGTCACGTCGTTTAGCCCGGACGTTCTCGGCAACCAAGAAAAAATAAAAACAATATAAAATGAATAAGAATTTAAAAACCATTTTAAACTGCATCGGAATAGCTCTTTTAGCTTTGTTGATTGTAAATCTAATTTCCTTTGGATTTGATTTAATTCAAAATGGAATGGGAGAAAATTGGTATTTTCGATTCAAACATGGAGTTTTTTATTCCAATGACAAACCAGCGGGTTTAATATTTGGAAGTGCAAAAGCAAATGGTTTTATGTTTCTAATTTTTATAATATTTATAATATTTATGTTTAGGAACTTCCGAAAAGGAAATTTTTCATTTGGCTAAAAATTCGAATACAAATCTGAATAGGAAATCGGTCTACCGGTTTATGGTTAATAGGTGCTCCGAAAGACCAAAACACCTTAAACCAATAGACCCTTTAATCTTGATCTGTATTTATCGCAACTTGGATTATTAACACCAATCGAATCTGATTGCCTGCCATTTACGAATCTAATTCAACGTTGATGCCTGCCATTTTCACCGAATAAAACATCTCCCTTGCAATTTGCCGACACCGTTCATCATAAGCATGCATTTCTTTTGGTGTGCCGTCAAAAGCTTTAGGATCAAAATAAGGAATAGAGAAACGGACATCAGCTCCAGGAATAAATGGGCAGGCCTCGTCAGCTTCTGTACAGACCATGATGGCCGCAAAGCCTTGGGATGGGTTTTCAAAATGGTCGTATTTTTTGGAAAACATTTTAATTTTGGGAATTCCTTTTCCCAATAAACATTCATAAATTGGATTAGCACTCTTTTCCATCAATTCAATATCGAAGCCTACCCTTTTCATGGCATTCACAGCACTTTCATAAAAAGCGGTTGCTTCCGTTCCTCCAGAAAAAGTACGAACGTTTTTTATGCCATAAAAAATAGAGGCAACTTTTAACCATAATTGCCCCATATGGCTGCGGCGGGAATTATGGGTGCATATCACCGTAATATTTACTGGTTCACCTATTCTTGATTTTCCAGAGATATAGGTACTCAATTCTTCCAGTTTGTTTTTTCTTTCCCTGGGTATTTGATCAAATTCGCTTTCCAATGTACTGAGGTAATTCAGTAATTTTTGGTTGAATACAGAAGTCGGATAGGTTTTATTTTTCATGTTTTCAGCAACACCCAGAACCAGGCGCACAGTTATCTGCAATTTCCAAAGGTTGGAATTCAACTTTCTTTTCTTCCTCTGGCATGCAACAAGCGGAAGCATCCGTCAATTCATATTGCGGGTCATTGAATTGGGCGTCCTCATGAAAATAATATACTTCCCATTGAACCCCGTCAGGGTCGTTTACCCAGAATTTATCTTGAATGGCATAACAACAAGCTGTACCTATTTCAATTTTTGATACAAGTCCATGCTGTTGTGAAACTCCCAGCTTCTCCTCCATTTCTTGTTTGGTCTCCACTTGAATCCCAAGGTGGCCAAAACTTGAATTCACTCTTTCCCCGTTTTCAATAAAAGAAATAACCAGGGAAGGTTCTTCCAAAATATATTTCGCATATCCTGGTTTGATCTTATCGGCTGGTTTACCAAAAAAAGTATTGTAGAAATTTACGGTTGAGGCTAAGTTTTTCACGTATAAAGACACGTGCATTCTTGGAAATGGATTGGAAGTCATATTGATATTGTTTTATTTAATCGCAATATTACGATAATTATTTTAATCAATCAAAATAAGAGTCAATAAAATCAAAAAGCCACCCCGATAATTTCGAGATGGCTTTTTGCTTCAAGTTAAATAGACTCAAACAAAATCAGAATCATCGTAGTTTTTACGGAGTTCTTTGAGTTTCAATTCTTCTTCTTTACTTAGCTCCTCTATATTTTCAGTCAATTCCGGTAAATCGTCGCCTGTGATTTTACGTAGCTCAATATCAACTTCACGCTTCTCCCATTCTTTGTCCAACATGCCAAACCCAGGGATTCCAAAGGTATCAACATAATGAAATATTAGCCCAAGCCCCCACCCCATCATGGGATAAAAGAACCACAACTCGCCAGGAGATGTCAGCAAATTCAAAAAAAGAAAGAATATATTAACCGAGACAAAACTGGTTAAATGCTTATAGAATTTTTTCTTTTTTTTGACTCTTTTGGTGGCTTGATAGATTTCGTCCTTAGAATACATGGGTACATTGGGTTGTGAATAAATAGAGATGGTTAGAAGGCGTAAAAATCAATGAATTACTGCGAACATTAACTATGAACACAGGAATAATGTTTTGCAAAAATAGTCCTTCTTTTCAAATAATTTCAAGGAAAAAACCTAAAAGGTGTGGGTTATACTTTCACATATTTGTGGCTTGAACGCAATCCTTTCACCACAGATAGAAAATACCATTATTAAATGTCAGACAAAAAGCTACCTGGAGATATTTCCCTTCCCACACCTGATGCCGAAATAAAAAAACTAATATCCGAAAAAGGACAACAGTCCAAATATTCGGTGGAAGATTTTTTCAAACTGCCAGAAAAATCACGCTATTCGCTATCGCCAGATGGGGCATATTTTTCCTATTTGGGGCCCTATAAAAGAAGATTGAATTTGTTTGTGCAAAAAACCACTGCCAAAGAAGCCACCCGAATTACGGCTGTTACCGACCGGGACATTTCATGGTATTTCTGGAAAGATGACCGCCTTGTGTTTGCCAAAGATGATGCTGGGGATGAAAATTTCCACCTCTATTCCATTCATTCCGATGGCTCTGGACAGAACGACTTGACCCCTTTTTCGGGTGTCAGGATCAACCTTATTGACGACTTGGAGGATATTGAAAACGAGATTATCATTTCAATGAATAAAAGTATCCCCGAACTATTTGATCCTTACCGGCTAAATATTGTCACTGGGGAATTGGTGCAGTTGGCGGAAAACACCAATCCCATAGAACCCTTGGATGGCTGGATGACAGACCACGATGGAAAGTTGAGGATTGCAACCAAAATTGTTGGTGGTACTAACTCTACCCTGCTTTACCGAGAAACGGAAGACCAAGAATTTAAAGAAGTCCTCACCACCGATTTTAGGGAAAGTGTCTCCCCACTATTTTTCGACTTCGATGAGCCTGACATCGTTTATGCTTCATCGAATTTGGGAAGGGATAAGCAGATCATCACCAAACTAAATCTCCAAACAGGAGAAGAAATTGGCGATGCAATATTTTCTCATAATGAAGTTGATGTGTCCACGCTGGGCTATTCCAGAAAGCGGCGGGTCCCAACTGCTATTTCCTATGTAACTGACAAAAGGCACCTACATTTCCTTGACAAGGTCACTGAAAAACGATATGAGTTTTTGGAAAAAGAATTGCCAGGATATGAAATTGTAGTCACCGCTTCCAATAAGAATGAGGACAAATTCATGGTTCGGACATTTTCCGACAGGTCTCTTGGGGCATATTATTTTTTCGATCAAACCAAAAATATTTTACAAAAAATCACGGATGTCAGTCCATGGATTGATGAAAATGACATGGCTCCCATGACGCCTGTGTCTTATCAGTCCAGAGATGGCTTAACGATCAATGGATATTTGACACTGCCGGTCGGGGCCGAACATAAAAATTTACCTGTTATAATAAATCCCCATGGCGGCCCATGGGTCAGGGATCACTGGGGGTACAATCCAGAGGTTCAATTGATGGCGAATGAGGGCTATGCAGTCCTGCAAATCAATTACCGGGGCAGCACAGGATATGGCCGTCGTTTTTGGGAAATGAGTTTTAAACAATGGGGCAAGACCATGCAAGACGACCTTACCGATGGTGTTGATTGGTTAATAAAAGAGGGCATTGCAGACTCAAAAAGAGTGGCCATCTATGGCGGCAGTTATGGAGGTTATGCGACACTGGCTGGCGTCACATTCACTCCAGAGCTATATGCTTGTGCCATTGATTATGTTGGCGTCTCCAACTTATTTACTTTTATGAATACGATTCCACCATACTGGAAACCCTATTTGGATATGATGTACGAAATGGTGGGAAACCCAGAAAAGGACAAGGAGCAAATGACCGAAGCCTCGCCAGTCTTTCATATCGACAAAATAAAGGCGCCGCTTTTTGTCATACAAGGAGCGAACGACCCCCGAGTCAATATTGATGAAAGCGACCAGATCGTAAAAGCGCTCAGGGCTAAAGGCGTGGACGTGCTTTACATGGTCAAATACAATGAAGGCCATGGATTCCACAATGAAGAAAACCGCTTCGAAGTTTATAATGCCATGCTGGTTTTTTTGGATAAATACCTTTGAATTTTTGAGTGATGAGTTTTGAGTGATGAGTGATATGCGCACTTCTAACATAAATTTTCTATGAAAAGGAGGGACAAGATGGGCTTATAAAGCACTGATAATCAGCATTTTTAATGACTTGCCAGCAGGTTCGCACTCAAAACTCAAGACTCATCACTCATCACTCAAAACGATATGGCATAAAATTTTCTGTTGATGGTTATTCTCCTTCTCTTTTAGCTAAGTGCTTTTACTGCACACTATTATTCCCGCACAGTATTGACAAGTACATTGTTACACTAAAAACAACACTATTCCCATCTAATAAAGGTTGCCCAATTTTACGGTTTTATGATTTGAAAAATAATCATACGAGTGCTCCCCCAGCATAGGTTTAGACAAAAACAACAACTATGAACGTGACTTCTTTTTCAAAAAAGAAAGGATGCCTACTTATCTTTTGCTATCTGTTTTTACTTATTGGGACATCAAAGGCAAACACTGCAAATTATTTTGGAGATCCTGTCGAACCATTGAGCAGTTCTTTTGAATTGGTGAGAGGTATTATTTTGGTGCAAGCTGAACTGGATGGAGAATTGGCAAACTTCATCCTCGATACAGGATCACCCATGATTATCCTAAACGGCCAGGTAACGAAATCATCGGAAATGCAAGCAAACACACTCCATGGCAGCCTTTCTGGGGAGTGGAAAACAATAGCCAAAATTTCGTGGGCCGGCGTTCAAAAATTCAATATTGAAGCACTTACATTGGATATCAGCCATTTGGAGTACCTAACTGAAAAACCAATCAAAGGGCTGATCGGTTATGAATTTTTCGGGAATTATGACCTTATGCTCGATTTTGAAAATGAAATCGTTACACTCGTCCCTCCGAATTATGCAGCAATTACTGGCAAATGGAAACTAAAAGCTGAACTCCCATTTAGCTTGGAAGGCCATATTCCTGTAATAGAAGCAAGAATTGGTGATGTAAAAGTCAGACTCGGATTGGACACAGGGTCTGGCACCAACCTGCTAGACGTAAATAGAAAAAATGAAATTGCTCCAGAATTCTTGGCGCCAATTGAAAACGCGATGGTGGTGGGACTTGGCTCAAATGCACAGGAAATTGACGCTGCCGATGTTTTAGAAACTACGGTTGCTGAAATAAAATATTGGAATATGCGATATATATTTTCCGATATTTCAGGGCTTACCAATCTAAAAGAAAACAAGGTGGATGGATTGCTCGGTTATCCTTTTTTTGAATCTGGGAAATTCACGATCAACTACGGAAGGAAAGTTATTGGTTTTTGGGAGTATTAGACCTGTCAGGTTGTTTTTTTAATAAATTTTTGGTAGGATTAATACTTCCCAAAAGATATGAAAAAAAAAACCTGACAGGGCAGTAGAATA
>JAJCYI010000218.1 GCA_029263015.1 Saprospiraceae bacterium
CAACGATGGACTAAACGAGTGAAAGCTGTCCTCAACATTCGAGCATTGTACATGAGCAGCAAAAAAGATAATCTATTGAAAATTATCAACGCTCAAATGGGGCACTCGATAGCTGCGTAAACGAAGATTTGGTTTGCGCCCGTCTAGATAGTAAGGAGAAAATTCATTGAATCCTTCAAATGCCTTATACCCATTTTTACTGTCATTTGCCGATTCGTACCAACGTCTCTGAACACCCACATAGAAATCGAACCTTTCCTGTTTGCTCAATTTCATTTCTGCAAAATTCAATGACAACAATGTTTCTTCGATACACTGGAAAATTAGAAGATTTTCTTTTATAACTCTACAGTTGCCATACTTCAGGTTTAAAAATGGTTCCCAATCCTTTTGTAAATATACCGCATATTCTTGCCTAATTCGGTTTAGACTAGGAATCAAGGAAACATCTTTTGTGAAAGCGATTCTGTGCAGCACATTAACTACTGATTTGAAGTTTGGCTGACGAGCATACATAGTGTAAATTTTTTCAATATTTTCCTTTTCACATAAGGTAGAGATTTTAGTCAGAGTTGTATCTTCCCGAAAAGGGAAAAGCTCATTCCTTAATGAGATAAGCAAAGAACCAGTTCCACTTTGACTAAAGACATGGTTTCCAATGGGATAGAACATTGCGATCAAGGATATTATTATGATTTTTTTCATGATTACCATTGTTTGCCTTGTATTTAAATTGTTGGGTTAAAAGACCAGTCAAATGCATTGACCGGAGCAAGATCCAATGCTGTTGCCCTACTCCTGCAACGTATTTCTTCATAATGAGCCCCCGCTGTTTCCAATATACAGTTTCCAATATTTACTTCCTTGTAATTTTCATAAACCCCAATTGTGAACGGGCAATAACCAGCATTGCCAAGGTTATTTAGATTTGTTTGCGTCTCCCAACCGCCCGTTGTTACAAGTTTAGCGAAGCGTAACTTGTAAATGCCTAAGCAGAATTGCAAGCCAGCCCTACCGAGACATATAGTCACAGATTCTATGCGGCTTAATTTCAAGTTGTGCTGCCGCTAAACTTAGCAGGGCTTTGGGTCATTTCCTACTCCCTCATTCCATTTTTATGAATTTCCCAGTAAAATATTCTTGATTGTTTGCAAGATTATATATTCGATAAGTATAAGTTCCGGAAGGAAGATCCGCAATATCCAGTTCGTAAGTTTTTTCTCCAAAATTAGCTTGACGGATTCTCCGGCCATTCACCGAAAAAACATCAAGATGGTAACGCCCTAAATCAGAATCATTCTTATCAATTTCAAAATTTATGTAAATACTTGCAGGGTTTGGGAAAACGGCAACAGAAATGATGTCTTCATCTAAATCCTCTATTGTCAGATCTTGAATTGGGGAGCGAAATGTATCATTATCAACATATATTTCATCTTCCTCTTCAAGGTTAGCATGTTGCCCAATATCTAATTTCCAGATAAAAGCAGTTCTTTCTTTTTTTGATGGCAAAGCAGAACCGGACAAGAGAATACTGTGATTGCCAAATGGCAACATACTCATGGTCCAAACTTGACCACCTGGGCCATGTTCAAACAGCAAGCGTTCAAAAACCAAGTTGCCATCCATGTCAAAGGTTTGCAACATATATTTCTTGCTTTTTGTATCTCTGTCGTAAATCGAATTCAGGATGAATATTTGTTCGTTTAAGATCAAAAATTTATCAACACTCCCAGTTTGGTCGAGGGTGATCGATTTGACCAGTTTCGCATTTTTATCTAATACAGAAACGGTCATGCCCAAAGCGTTTTGTTCCTTGATTTTGAAATAAGATATTACCGCATACCCGTCTTTATAAGCACGCATGTCTTGGACTCTAAAGTCATCTCGTTTTTTAGGGAAATGTCGGAAAATTTTTCTGCCGTCCGTTAAAAAAACAAAGTCCCACATTGTGTGGCGTCCCCCACTGCTATTCCTGACACCCTGATGTCCAAGTATCAGCCAACGTCCATCTTGTCCTTTTATCGGCTGCCTTAAACCATCAATCCCCGGCAACATATTAGGGATTATTAATTTTGACAAATCCAACATTTGTGACGAGCTTGAAAAATCCCAATTTATGTCTCTAATCTCAACAGTAGGGTTTGTAGAATGGATTCCATTTTTTGAAAAAACTGTATAACCATTTTTAGTGCGTACATAAGAAGATATATTATGGAAGGCAAAACCTTCCCCTTGCAACAACAAATTCCCTTTCCTGTCTAATACCCTTGAGTCAGGTCGGGCAAAAAATTCTTTATCGCAATTGTGACCATTGACGAGGAAGTTCCCTTCGGAAAACGGAAGTATTAAAGCTCTGTTATTACAGCTTTGAACCTTGACCACTCCATTAAAGCGGCCATTTTTATCTAAAATCAGCAAATGTTTGCTTACTAAACTTCCTCTGTTTTCCTTCGATATTTTCCCCTTGGTAATGTTATGATAGCTGTTGCCATTCTCATCTATCCAAGAATCACTGGCCCAGCTCCTACTGTCCACGGGGCCTTCGTATTTCCATTCTTGTGCATTAAGGCTTTTACAAAGAATTAATAGGGCGAGAAAGACTAAAGAGCGTGTATTTAATTGAATCATCCTATGGAAAGTATTTAAGCTCGACTACTGCCCAGAAAAATTTACAGAAGTCGAATTGGGAATAGGGAGGCAACTTAGAGTTGCCTCCCTATTTTAAATCATTAAAAATGAATAAATCAAAAAATGTGGCGTGTCATTAGATTTCGGAAAACATCTCCCAACCCCGCACTTCATCACTCCTTCACAAACTTCCCCGTCCAGATAGACCCTCCCACCTGGAAGGTAATCAAATAGATACCTGTATGCAAATCGCTGACATCCAATGCGTTGCTTGGGTCCTCGGAGACTTGCAGCACTTGTCCGAGCAGGTTGGAAATGCTGACCGAAGCAATGTCCAGTCCTGAATCAATGGTCAGCACATTTGCCACGGGGTTTGGGTAAAACGAAATCTGCTGTGCCAGGGCCGGGTCAACGGTGCCGGTCAGTTCGATGATGTCGTCGGCGTACCTTGGAAGCAATTGGTAGCCCCCAACGCATGGGCTTGAGTCGAACTGGCCGCCAAGGCCGATGGCATGGAAAGGCTCTGTTGGGATCGGCATGGACGACAGTTCGGTGTCGTCATCAATGAACAGAGTATTGATAAATGTACCGTTGGTCACTTCTACTGTGAAAAAGCTGCCATTGCCAAGCCATTCACTTGGATCGACAAATGTCAGATTGGTCAATTGAATCAAATCTGATTCGAAAGACTCATTGATGATTGTTGTTATTTCCGGCGTAACCAAAGCATTGCCAGTAGAGACTTTCCATAAGGTGTCCGGCCTCATTTGTGTCAGGCAATTAAATTGGTCGATGGTTCCCTGCACGATAAACTCATCTCCTTCATCATACGTCAGCCCAAAATCGTCAAACTCAAAAACGGTGATTCCACCGGTGCCATCAATCATAGCGAATTGTAAGCGATCTGCACTTGCCTGCAAGTTGATGCCGTGCATGATCCCTTGCAACTGACAGGTCACACCAAGAGAATCGGGTTGCCCATTGCCGTTGACCGAGGTGACTGTGGCAATATCATATGCTGGGTAAGCCGTAGGGCACACTACGTTGATAGTCACAAATGCTTCGTCGCAGCCGTTCATGTCGCATATTTCATAGATAAAACCATCTGTTCCACAGAAATCAGGATCTGGCTCATAAGTGATATCGTTCAGCCCATTTACCGTAGTCGTACCATTGTCCGGCCCACTGGTGATGATCATGGAAATCAGCGGGTTCGGTGTCACATCATTGCCCAAGACGTTGACGATAGTACTTTCATTGATTGGGGTATTGGCACTGTCATCATTAGCTACGGGCATGGTCGGTGCTATCGTTGAATAGGCGCAGGTTGGAAAAGGGCTTGGTGCGCTGGCATTGTCGGCTACTAAGTCGAAAACATTAATGCCGCTGAATAGCCAGTTGCCCAGTTCAAAGTTGCCGCCATCAGGGCCTGTACCACTGTTGCGGTAGGCCCAACCGTCCAAGTACTCCCATGGCTCCCCTGTACCATCCGTATTTATTTCCCCGAAAACATCTATTACAATGTTGTTTTCAAACAGTTCAATTGCATCATCTCCATTGATATTAGCAGCCCCACCCGCAACGGTAGGGGAGAAGCCAAAGAAGTCAATAAACAGCAGGCTGTCGTTCACGATATAGATGCAATCGCCAGCCGAGACCGAAATAGCGGGGAGTTGTGTTTCCACACCTGACGAACCACCCCCATTATTGGCCGAGCCCACTCCAAAAACACTGAGGTCAGGAATGGTGTCGAGGGCTTGTAGTTCGATCCCTTTTGCCCATGTTCCACCAGATTCCACCTGCGTATCAAAAACGCCTGTTATCACGATTGCATTGGTCTGCGGTGCATCATTGTCTAGGATGGTCAGGGTATATTGCCCGCCGTTTGCCGAAATGATTGCGTTGTTTGTTGGGTTGGTCAAATTAAGGATCAACTGTTCAAGTGTTTCTATATCGGTATCGTTAACGACGGCTATGGGGACGATTTGAGTGTCAAGGGCAACTCCGGCATCGAACGTCACCGTTTGCGGAAGCGTCAAAGTGAAATCATCACCATTCGTTGCTGTTGAGTTTCCATCCATTTCGAGGGTAACATCGGTAGTGTTGGCGTTGCCGTTGCTGAGGATGAGGGTTGCAAATACGGTCCCGGCATCTTCCAGTACCGTAAAACCATTGAAAAGGAAACCTACGATTGGCCCTGCAGGACACTCATTGGCTGCGCCAGGGGTACCCAATATTTCCGTGCCATCCACAGAGAAACCTGTTGGAGTGATAGATGCCGCCCAGTTGGTGGGGTCGTTGTTGTCGGTATTGACATCACAGAGGGAAAGTGTTGGGCCAAATCCGTCAGCCGATGCTGGCCATGGCGCAGAGTCGCTGTACGAGACAATGTCTGCCTGTGCTCCAGTTGCGTCGCTCAGGATAACATCTTCGCCAGTATTGTTCAATGCGCCGGTGAATTGGAATGGCATGATTCCAAAAGCAGCTTCAAAAGCAGCTGCATTATTTGCCACGATGGCGTATTCCCCAGCATTCAGCGTAAAAGCGGGAAAAGTGAAATCCACTGCATCTGAAATGGTCCAGTCTGTCATGTCAATAGCAGCAGGTCCGTTGTTAAACAGTTCCACGAATTCGTAATCGTCGTTTCCTGGATTGTTGTAGTTGAGTTCCGTAATGACCACATCGTCAGTCGCAGGAGTAGCAACAACGGTAATCACTCCTGTCATGCCCACTCCAAAATGTGGGTCACAATGGTAGTTGTAAGTACCGGCGATGTTAAAAGTGTGATTGAACGTCCAAGGTGCAGTCATTGCCCCACCGTTACCGAAAGCTTCTGGGTTATTGGGGTAACTCTGTGCAGAGCCATTTACATTATGAGTGCCGTCCTGATTGTCCCAGGTGACCATGTCACCCACGTCGATGGTAAGGTTATCAGGCGTAAATGTTATGCCAGACAGTACCACGGTGTGTTGGGCATTGAGGTTTAGCAGTAAAACGAAAAGGGAAAGAAGGAATGTAAAGATTGATTTTTTCATAAAGTAAGTGAGATAATTTGTTCTGTTTTAAGACTTTAGACAATAGAAAGTTAGACATTAGATGCTGAAGGTCTGAAAAGAAGCTTGGTTAAAGTTAAATAAACATCATAAGTAATGTGTCCGATCGTTTGGTCTGAATCTAAGATCTATTGTCTAATGATCTAAAGTCCTAAAGTAGAATTAGGGATTATTCTGAAATTAGGAAATTGAAAAATTAGAAATTGAACATGTTAGGAACTTCTAATTTTTGTGTTCTCGATTTCGAATAATGATTATGGGTTTATTGGCAGAGAAGGTATGTTCAAGCAAAATTTAAACGTGCCCTAACCTGCCTACTTTACCTTTAAAATATTTCGTAAAATTAGTTGAAGTGAATGAAATGCGGGAAAGTGGAGATGAAATATTTTTTAATAGCTCGAAAGAGGAATTATGCTTGTACCAAGAACACCATACTATCCTGGCTTCAATCAATAGAAAAGGCTCTTTCCAAGGTCAAATAAAAAGCGCTAGACAACTTTGAATAAAGAATGTCTGATAATTAATATTGGTAACTCATTTCATCAACACTTCGGTAACTTTTTGAAAACTCAAGTTTTTTAAATCATATAAAGCTGATAACCAAAATTTTTATATTTTTAAGTACAAATTTTCAAAATACTGATAATCAATGACTTGCAAAAAATTACCAAAATATTGGTCATGATGAAATCAAAAAATGAATATTTCCCTAAATCACAGCCCCGTCACTCATGTTTCCTACCCCTAAAAAAGCCTTTTTTCCCACCCACTTTCCCCACATCCAAGGAATCAACCACTGCCAATTCCTGATCCAGCATCCTCAAATCTGGCTGTCCCGCCAGCACCCATGCTGTGTACCAGGCGCTACCTACTGCTAAGATGGCATCCCGCATTCGTCGTTCCACCATGTCGCCCATGCGTTGGTTGTAAGCAGCGGCAAATGCTTCACACTGCGTGCGGACGAGCCGTTCGCCCCGCATTTCGTGGCACATTTGCTGGTCAGAAGGGAAGCGTTTCCGGAGGTCGAGTTCGATGGCAAAGACACTGTCAACCAAGGCGTGGCTTTCGAGGACGATGTTCCAGAAATAGTCTCTCGGATTTTTGATCAACTGCGCTTTGCCGACCCAAAAATCGTAGTTTTCATCGGCGAACAGTTCGGGCAAGCGGCTCTCCCAAAAAGCATGGATGCCGAGCTGCCCCGTAAGTTGGCCGTTGTAATTTTCGGTGGTGTGGAGCGGCACATGTGCATCAGCGATATAATGGCCAATGTCGGCAGCATGGCGCCGGATTTTTTTGGAATCATTTTCCATAAAAGCCTTCGTAAGGCGGGTGAGCATGTGCTGTAGGTGCCAGGGGAGGATGCCGTGTTCGGAGAGGTGGTCAATGGCAATGAGCTTTTGGCAAAAGAAGCTGTCTGGGCTGATATTCAGCAATTTAGCAAGACTGTCGCATGGGACTGTCCAAGTGTCATTATAATAATTCGGGAGGTAGTTTTGGATGAAAAATTGCGAAATTCCCGGTGAGACCAATATTTGGTGACGCCACCCGTGAGGCCAGGGTGAAAAGCCATTTTGCCTTCATAGTCCAATAGTGCCCCAAGTGAATCCCTGAAAACCATTTCCACCGTGTCTCTTTTTTCGTTCACAAAATACAGGTCGGAATATTGGATCAAAGCATCCGTCCAGCTGCGGGGCACATTATTAAATGGCATTTCACCATAAACATCCAGGTCAATATAATGACGGACGGCTTCATATGGGCTGGCATAGCGGCGCTTGTCGGGATCGATGGCATGTTCTGTCAGGTAGTCAATGTTTTCTTTAAAAAAAAACATCATTTCGGGCGGCAAAATAAAAACAGCATGGTGGTTGATTTTGCGATGCCCAAAAAAGCCCCAGGCGTTTGTGTTCGGCTTGGGTGCCAATGAAGCAAGGCAAATAGAAGATAGAATAAATAAAAACAGGAAAGAAAGGTTTTTCATGGTTGCAGGGTTTAATGAAGCCAAATCTATCAAAATATTTTAAGAAAATCAAAATTAAATTTTGAACTATATTTGTCGTTCCTGAACAAAAACATTTACATAAAATGAAATCATATTTTATACTTTTTATCGCGGCCTTTTTTTTATCCAACTGTACAACCACTTATTATCTCGTCCGTCATGCCGAACGGTTGGATAATTCCAAAAATTCCCTACTTTCGGAAGCAGGGTACGAGCGGGCCAAAGCTTTAAAAGAACGATTATACACTCTGGGTATTGATGCTGTATATGCCACACCTTATCTCCGAACCCAGCAGACAGGCCAGTCGCTTGCCGATGCCATTCAAGAGGAATTAACGATATATGGCACGGATACAACCTTTCAATTTGTGGAAGCGTTAAAAAATCAGAAAAATAAAGATTTAGTGATCGTGGGGCATTCAAATACTATCCCTGAAATGGTGTTATATTTTACTGCCGATACCGTGCATATTGGACACAATGATTATGACAATTTATTTATTGTGGAATTTAAACGGAATATATTTGGGAATAAAATAAAATTGGAACAATCGACTTATGGAAAGTGATCAACATAGTTTTAAAATAGCTTCTGTTATTTCTTCTACATTTACTATTTTTTCGTTTTTATCATAGAATAAATAAAAAACAGGCTTGCCCCATTTTTGATTTGCTTTTTTATTAAAAAGGATGACCCCTTCCCGCATTTTATTGAAGGTCAATGGTTTTACCTGAATTCCGCATATTGCGTTATTGTTATTTTTGATAATTAGATCCACGCGTAATTCTTCATCTGTATATCCTTCGGAATAAACTACTTTCAACGTTAATGCCGATAATATTTTATTTAAAAGATCGCAAGCTGTTTTTTCGATATTTTTTCCTTTTAATGATTGTGTGACAAACAAATCGTATTCCCATTGAATACACTGTTTTAATGTGTATTTATATTTCCCCCATTCCTTTATTTGTGATTCATATAAATTTTTGCCAAAATCGGTGACGGTGCCTTTGCTCTTTATTCCACAAGCGCAGGTTTTTTCAAAATGGGAATTAATCAATTCGTATAACTCCGCTTTACTTTTAGGGTTATGAACTTTGATGAGTTTCATAACTGGGACGGATTTTTTGGGTGCTGAAATGCCGTATTTTCCGTTCAATAAATTTAATTCACCTCCTGTGAAAGCCATTTAATATTTGTTTTTTAGGGTTGAAGAATTTGCTGATGAGCGCTAAGAAAAGCGTGTAAGTTAATAATTTATAGTGAAAAAAATGTAAATTTGTTTGTTGGATATTTTTAAACCCCTGAAGGTTGGATATTGAGTATCCTATCTGATTCGAATAGTTGAATTGAAAGCAATCTCCTCCCTTCTATCAAATTCCTTTCATTATGGCAAAAGTATTGTCCATTGCTTCTTGGAACGTCGAGCATTTTGGTGCGCTCGATTCGAAAACCAAACGACCCGCAAAACCCATTGGGCCAATCATCGAATTTTTAGCGAGCCAAAAAGCAGACGTGGTGGCCATTTACGAAGTGAAAAGCCAATATGTGTTCCGGCCCATAGTGGAAGCCATGCCGGGGTACCAGTTTTATATTACGGAGGGGCCGCAAATGCAGGAAATATTAATTGGGATTAAAAAGAAACACACGGCTTTCATTACACAGAAAATTACATTTAAATCGGGGCAGTCTTCATTGCGGCCAGGCGTGTTGGCAACTATGATTATTGACGGGGAGTATTATGTCCTTTTGTTTTTGCACCTGAAGAGTTTCCCCGATCCCAAAGGATTTGGACTGCGGGACGATATGATGCGCAGGTCTCTTAAATTCCGGTCAACGCTGAATAAAATTTCGGGAGATCCAGAAAAGACCCATTATATTTTTATGGGCGATCTGAACACGATGGGTTTTGATTATCCTTATAAAGCCTTCGACATTTCAGCAGAAAATGAAATAAAAGAACTCGACCGACGAGCGAAATACCGCAGGATGCGGCGCCTTGCAAAAACCACCGAACTGACCTGGTGGAACGGGAGTGATAAATATGCCCCCGGCAGCAACCTCGACCATGTGGTTGCTTCTGACCATTTGGTTTTCAAAAAATTCAATGGAGCCGATATATCAGTCCGAGGTTGGGTGGAGGAATCGGATGTGGACAAACAGAGGGAGTGGATTGAAAAATATTCTGACCATAGTTTGTTGTTTTTTGAGGTGCAGAAGGCATGATATATATGGCTGCTTTCCTCCAGGATAGGGGTCAGAGGTCAAATTTGAGGGGTCAGAGGTCAATGGTGGAATTTTTACTTGGAAACCCCTAACTTCTGACTCTTACATCAGCCCCTATGCTAGGTTGGATGATCCTTCTGCTGTCTCCAATGCCTCTGGCTTCCCCACATCCAACCAAAAATCGTCGTCATGTGGATGGCCTAAAATAGTTTCTTTTTCCATTGCTTTTAAGTAAACCTCAATGATTGAAAATTTATCTTCAGCGGGCATCAGGTCAAAAATGCTGGGGCTTATTGCGTGGATGCCGGAAAAAGCCAGGTTTGAAAGATCCATTTTCCGAAGGTCCAGACGACTCCGCACCTCACCCGTTTTTACGTTTTGCCAACCAACAAGGCGGTTTTTATTATCAAACAACAAATAGCGGGAAGTGGCGCGGTGGCGCACGGCGAGCGTAGCCAATGCATTCGTTTTCAGGTGATTGTTGTAAAAGGCCGCTAAATCCATATTGGTCAGTACGTCCACATTGCAGACGAGAAAGGGATCTACGTCGTCAAAAAACCACTGCGCCTTTTTGAGTCCACCTCCTGTCTCAAGCACCTTTTCCCGCTCGTCCGAGATTTCTATCTGAACACCAAAACTGTTTTTACTTTTGATAAAATCAACGATCATGTCCGCGTAATGATGAACGTTGACAATGATCTGATTACTGCCCGCAGCAATCAACCGCTCCAACGCCCATTGCAACAATGGCTTGCCTTTCACCTCTACCATCGCCTTCGGACGGTCGTTGGTCAAAGGTCGGAGGCGGGTGCCGAGGCCGGCAGCAAAAAGCATGGATTTCATTTTGTGGATAGTGATTAGTGATTAGTGGTTGGTTGATTTGTGATTAGTTCTGGTGAGGCAACTATTTTTCGACTCACTAATCACTGGTCTACCAATCACTTATCAACTATTTTCAAAAAACCTCTAAATGCTTTAGCGGTTTTCCTTGGCGATTTAAACATGCCCATATGACCAACATCTGAGTAAATTTGAATGTCAGCAATGTCGGGCAAATGAGTCTGAGCAAGGCTGATGTCATAGGGGATGGCCGTATCCTTCCTGCCGATGATGAACTGAACCGGACATTTTATTTTATTCAAAACATCCGATCTGTCGGGTCGTTGGTGCATGGCATTTAGTGCAGCGATGATGGCATCTTCCTGATATTGAGTAGCGTAATAAATCAATTTGTTGACCTCCATTTGGTAGCCTTTAGAGTAGTCGTAGGCGAAAAGCTTCGGAATCAATTGGCGGACGTACAAGATATGGCCATTCTTCTTGATAAAATCAATGGACTTGAGGCGGTTGGCTTTTTTTTCTTCCGTATCGGCAAAGGGCTGGGAATGGAAAAGGCAAAGGCCGGCGAGCTTGGCGCCATGTTTTTCTGCAAATGCGAGACTGACATATCCTCCCATGGAATGTCCGACTAATATACATTTATCGATTTTTTTTTCTTCCAAGACTGCGGCTACAGCGTCAGCCAAACTTTCCATACTCATTTCGCCACCAAGTTCTGATTGTCCAAACCCAGGCAGGTCAATGCATAGATAGTTGCGGGAACTTGGCAGTTTTTCCAGCCAATCCTCCCACATGCGGCTGTCTTCACAGAAACCGTGCAGGAAAACGATTGGAATACCCGTTTCCCCACCAGAAGTGAAATAGGCAATATTTTTATTTTGAAACTTAGTTTTGTTCATTGTTTCGGCAGGGCTTGGGTCGGGATTGTCAATAAAATTTTAAAGAATTTATTAAAATGGTAAAGTTTAGCTGCCAATTTCTAACTTTACCCAAAGATATAAAACCGATTAAGAGAAAAAGGAGACAGGGGACAAAAATCCTGTAGCCTAAACCAGTAAAAATGGTTTCTAACACAGTGAAAAAACGGCTGAATACGATAGAACAATTGGAAAGGGACTTGAACCTCAAGCAATTGCAGGTCAACCGTTTGCTAAATATTACGCAAGCCATCAACAATAATGTGAAGATGTCGGGGCTTTTCGAGATGTACACTTCGTTCCTCAGCTGGGAAATGGGCGTAAAAAAGATGGCGCTTTATTTTCTTAACAATGGAGAGTGGTTTTGTGCAGCATCAATTGGCTTGGACAATGATTTGGTGGACGCTGACATATCCAACCAGCTATCCAAGTTTACGCGCCTGAACAATCTCGTTGACAATGACCACCCATTTGTCAAAAATTTTGACGTCGTAATCCCTGTAAAACACAAAGACACCCATCTCGCTTATGTTTTCATCGGAGGCTTTGGAAAAGAGGAAGACATGTACAATAAGGTACAGTTCATTACGACTATCACCAATATCATTTCGGTAGCGATTGAAAATAAACGGCTTTTCAAGCAGCAATTGGAACAAGAGCGAATGAAGCGGGAGATGGAACTGGCCAGCGAAATGCAGCACCTGCTCATTCCTAAAAGTTTGCCGAAAACACGAGACTATGAACTCGCCAGTATTTACTTGCCACATCTGAATGTTGGGGGCGATTATTTTGATTTTGTGCAACATGACGATGGGCGTATCACTTTTTGCATTGCCGACATCGCTGGGAAAGGGGTGGCTGCGGCCCTGCTTATGTCTAATCTGGCAGGGGCTTTCCATACCTTGCTCCAGCCCGATAGCACTCTAACAGAAATGATTCACGCGCTCAACAGGAATGTACTCCGTATCACAAAAGGCGATAAGTTTTTAACTTTTTTTGTGGCTCAATACGATAAAAATACACGCGAAATGACCTATGTCAATGCAGGGCACAACCCTCCGGCCTTGGCCACGAACAATAGGGTGGTTCCTCTCGACAAAGGCTGCACGATACTTGGGGCTATTGATGAAATACCTTTTGTCGAGGAGGGTAAAATCAAGATTGATAACGAGGCATTGGTGCTTCTTTTTACAGATGGGCTGATTGAGTTGCGGAACGAGCAAGGCGAATTTGTGGACGAGGAATACATGACTCGGTTTGTACTTGAAAACTACCATCTTTCCGCCGAGGAATTTAATAATAAGATGATGGATGAATTGGAACTGTTCAAGGGCAAACGCCAATTCGATGATGACTTCACCGTGCTGGCTTGCAAGATTTTTTGAAAACTGCATTTCAAAAATCCCGTACATTCATCCCAGAAACCCCAACACCTATCTAAAACCCTAAACCCTGATGCAAAAGGTGCGTTTATTTAGTGGTTTTTAGAATTTTAGACATTAGACTTTGCTATTAGAGTCAAACTGATAATTAACCTAATCTTTGAACGCCTCGTCTAATGTCTCAAAATCTAATGTCTCAAACCTTCAATACCAAATATTTTAATGAGGAAAAAGGATAAAAACTTTGCGGGTGTGCTGGCTTTGTTTTTTGGTTGGTTGGGCGTACATCGGTACTACCTTGGACAACACCGGAAGGGGTTGCCTTATACGCTGGTCGCAGGGTTCATTTATGTTGGCAGGTTCGGATTCTTGAAATTATTGTGGATGCCTGTCGTGTTATTGATCTGCCTGATTGATGCGATCACGCTTTTTTCAATGGACCAGAAGCGTTTTGACGAAAAATACAATAGTGTCCCGCTTACCAATAATATACAGGAGACAGATTTTGAACGGCACCAACACAGGCAGGAACGACACCAGCAACAACGCCACGAACGGCAACAACGCCACGAAGCTCGACGAAAACGTCGCGATGTCAAGAAACCTTCCTCTCCAAAACGGGCAGCCCGGCGACATAATCCCCACAAAAAGAGCGGAGTTACAAAGTTTAACGATTTTGACTACCTTGGCGCTATTGAAGATTTCAAAAAATCTTTAGAGATTGTACCCGGAGACATTGCTACCCATTTCAATTTAGCTTGCACTTATTCTTTGACCGAAAACGCTGAAAAGTCTTTTTATCATCTTGACAATGCTGTGAAGCTCGGATTCCGTGATTTTCAAAAAATTAAAGAACACCACGCACTTGCTTATCTTCGCATCCAAGATGGGTTCGATGATTTTGAAGAAAACAGTTTCAGGATGCCTCATCCAGCCCCTTCTTCCGAAAAACCAGAAGATGACCTACTGAATACACAGCCCGATCTGCTTGACCAACTGAACAAGTTGGGTGAATTGCGAAAAAACGGGTTGTTGACAGAAGTGGAGTTTGAACAGCAAAAGAAAAAACTACTGGGATAAAAATTGGATATTTCAATATTTCAAATTTTGAATTTATGAATCCTTGGCTGGAATTTTGCAAATCTTACCAAACAACTTAATAATTTATGAGAAATTTAAATGGAAAACTATGACTGAATTGGAGATCTATCTGTTATAGTTACAAGAACTAAACACAAACACTGATGATTGCAGAGAACCTGATAACCACCGCAGTCCTCCCGCTACAGACTTCTGATACTGGAGAAGAATCGTTGAGGATAATGGAAGATTTCAATGTCCGCCACCTGCCCATTGTCAACAAAAGCCAACTCCTCGGACTAATCAGCGAAGACGACATCCTGATCCACAACATACATGAACCAATCGGTTCTTATGAACTTTCCTTGATAAAACCATATGTGAAAAAGAGCGACCACCTGTATGAGGTGATGCGCCTGCTTGCCGAGCACCAGCTGACCGTCATCCCTGTAGTGGACGATGAAGGGAATTACATGGGTATGGTTGCTTTGGAGGATATCTTGAATTATTTCGCAAAAACAGCGGCGTTTAGTGAAACGGGGAGCATCATTGTTCTTGAATTCCATGGGCGTGGCTACTCCCTGGCCGAAATTGCTCGGCTGGTGGAAGCGGAAAATGCAAGCATACTCAGCACTTTTGTGACATCTTCTCCCGAATCTTCCCTTGTTGAGGTAACATTGAAAATCAACCGGCAAGACATCCACAACATCCTGAGTGCATTTGAACGGTTCGGTTATACAATAAAAGCCTCGTTCAATGAGGAGGAATACCTCGAATCACTCCAGGAACGATATGATGCGTTGATGAGCTACCTTAATGTTTGAGTTTTTGGGTTTGTGAGGTCATGAGTTTCTGAGAGAAAATTTTCACTTAGGAATTATCCTATAAACGGAGCGGCACAGGAAATTTATCCTGCGCCGCTCCGTTTTTTGGTCAAAACACCAAACTTTACTTTTCTTTGTCAAAGGATCGTAAAACTCAAACCCTCACTCGTACTAGGTTCGGGACTCAGAAACTCAAACTCTCAGAAACTCAGAAATGGACATTTACAAACAGAAATCGAAATGGAAGTGGTACTTGGCCCTGTCAGGGATTGTAATCATTGCAATCTCCATGCTTTACACCAAGTACTTGACAGACCAGTTGGCGGCGGAGGAAAACAAAAAAGCTGAACAGCTCAAACGGGCAACCGAGAGCTTGTCCTATTCCTTTGTCGATAGCTCCCAGTGTGATATAACTTTCCAAATGGAGTTTCTCTCGTCGAATACTTCCATTCCGGTGCTTTGGGTCGATGAGTTCAATGTGCCAATGGATGCCCGGAATTTTGGCGAAGAAAATGATACCAGCGTCGCATTCCGGGAAAAAAAGTTTTTGGAATTCAAAAAAAAAGGCATTGAGCCTAGCGTCGTGGAGACCCCCTATGGCAACCAGTACCTATATTACGAGCATTCTTTCATCCTGACCCTTCTGAAATTTTACCCTTTTGTCCAGCTCGTCCTCATTGCAGCTTTCATTGCATTTGGCTACATCGCCTTCAGCACCTCCCGGCGGGCAGAACAAAACAGGGTATGGGCTGGCATGGCCAAAGAAACAGCCCATCAATTGGGCACACCCATCTCCGGCATGGTCGCCTGGATCGAACATTTGCGGATGATGAAAGATGACGACGAAGAGGTCAAAGAGATACTCGATGAACTCGATAAAGATGTTGACCGCCTCAACCTCGTCGCAGACCGGTTTTCCAAAATTGGATCAGCGCCCGAACTGAAAGCGGTAAATATTTATGATGAGCTCGAAAAATGCAGGGCATACATGCAGCGTAGGGCGCCCCGTAAAGTAGAATTTGACTTTCCTGACCCTGCCCACGCACCGATTTCAGTCAAAATAAATGCACACCTATTTGTCTGGGTCGTCGAAAACCTGCTTCGCAACGCCCTAGATGCCATGGGGAGCACAGGCAAAATCAGCGTTGAAGTTTATGAAGATGAAAAATACGTTTGTATGGATCTCAGCGATACAGGCCACGGCATTCCAGCCAGTAAACTCAAAACGGTTTTCCAACCTGGTTTTTCCTCCAAAAAAAGAGGTTGGGGACTTGGTCTCTCACTTGCCAAACGTATTATAGAAGATTACCATTCCGGCAAGATTTTTGTTAAAAAATCAGGTATTGACGAGGGGACAACATTCACCATTCATTTGCCAAAATAAGTCAGCGTAAAGTTGAACGAATAATTGCTTCTGGCTTCCCTTCTCCCCATTTGGATTATCATTTCCACACTATTTAACACTGGTATTTGGCCCTGTTGGCCAAAAATGGAACACTTTTTCCATTAGTCAAGAGTCAACCAAGTAAGGGAGGTTTCTATGGGAGGCCATAAATGTGGTATTCTGATAGAAAACAACCACCTGCGAGATTAAAGGTTTGCTATGAACTTAGGACGACTTCTATATTTCTATTTAGGCTTTTTGTATTTCCTGCCAAATTCAATTGGTAGTACTGGGCACATCGATTGCCTGAGAGTTTCCATTTTTTCCAATCTTGATAGTTATGATTATTTGATAACCGTCGTGGACGAACGCGGCCAACCCCTGCCGGGCGTCAGTATTTATACCGATGACTACAAGGTGACGGCCTCGACAGACATGGAGGGGATTGCCGTGTTGCAATCAGTCAAGTACAATCAGGAACTCAATTTTACCTTCATCGGCTACCAATCCCTCAAAATGCCGTTTTCCTCAATAAGAAAGAAAAACGGTAAAATCAAGATGTACCCGGAAGTGAAAAAGCTAAAGGAAATAGTTGTGGTTGGCCGCAGGGACGATACGCCTGATAAAGTTCCTTATACGACCGTAAGGGTTGGTAAAGAAGACATTGCCCTCACCGAATCGCAAACCACCGTTGACGCACTCCAACAACATGCTGGGGTTTTTATACAGAAGAGCCAGATGGGAGGTGGAAGTCCCGTAATGCGCGGGTTTGAGGCCAACAGGGTATTGCTGGTCGTGGACGGAGTAAGGCTGAACAATGCCACTTACCGGGGCGGCCACCTGCAAAATGCCATTACCATTGACAACGGAATGCTGGAACGTATGGAGGTAACATTTGGCCCAGGATCGTTGCTGTATGGCAGTGATGCACTCGGCGGAGTGGTTCATTTCAGGTCGAAAGAGCCAAAGTTGAATTTTGATAAAACGCCTGGGAGCGACCGTAAAGAAACCAATTTCTATACTCGGTTTGCCAGTGCCAACGAGGAGAAATCCGTTCATGTCGATGTCAATTACGGCAAAATGAATTGGGCCTCCCTGACCAGTTTTAGCTATACCGACTATGGCGACATGCGGGCTGGCGACAACCGCCCTGAAGGGTACGAACATTTTGGCCGACGGCTTTACTTCGTGCGCAGGGTGGATGGGGGCGACCAGGTGATCGAAAATGTTACGTTAAATTCCGATTCTACTTTTTCTGATAATTCAAATATCCAATTGGGCACAGCGTACTCCCGAATGGATTTCACCCAAAAAGTAAAATTCCAGCCAGACGAAAAGACTTATTACCTGTTTAATTTCCAGTTTTCGACTTCCAGTGATGTTCCCCGTTACGACAACCTGATCGAACAAAGGAGCAACGATCCTAAAAACCTCAAATGGGCGGAATGGTATTATGGCCCCCAAAAACGCCTCATGGCATCGTTGAAAGCGAGGTACTCAAACCCGACTTCGTGGTACGACCGGGCAACTTTTATTTACTCATTTCAGAAAATAGAAGAAGATAGATTGAAACGCAAGCTAAACAGCAATAGGCGGGAATTTGGCTTGGAAGACGTAAAGGTTTTTAGCTTGACTGCTGATTTTGATAAATCGCTCGACACAGTTGGCACACACGTATTGATGTATGGTGCCGACCTCAACCACAACGATGTAAAATCGGCTGCTGGAAATATTGGAATGTCTGACGAACAATTGTTCCTCGATGAACTGACCCGCTACCCAGCCAATGGCAACAGGGTGACGACAGGAGCTGTTTACGGTAGTTACCGCTGGAGCAATAGGGACTCCACACTGGCTTTCAATGGGGGATTGCGCTTTACTCTTACCAACCTGTATTCTGAATTTTCAAATGACAGCATCATTATTTGGCCACAGCATTACCTCGACGGCATTTCCAATACGCACAGCGACCTGACCTGGTCCACTGGTCTGACCTATTCGGGCAAGGATATGCTGCAACTTCGGGCCTTGCTGTCCAAAGCTTTCCGTTCGCCTAACCTCGATGATTTTTCGAAAATACGCGAACAGAACGGTTTTATCACCATCCCCAACCCCGACCTGAAACCTGAAAAGTCGTACAATGCCGAACTTTCGATTGCCAAACAGTTTGGGTATGTCCGGAATGGAGGAGGGTTGGCATTTTATATTTCTGCGACTGGGTACTATACGTGGTTGCAAGATTTTATTGTCCGGCGCAAATTCTGTTTGCCCGACGGCTCCTGTTTTCTGCCCAGTGATGGGGACGAGCTGGAGACGGTTGCCAATGTGAATGCAGCTACGGGATACATTTATGGGGGTTCGATCAATGCAACCCTCAATTTTGGGTCGCGGTTCAAGTTGTCTTCCAATATTAATTTCACCAAAGGAAAAGAATCATTTTTCAAAGACGACGGCAACGGGTTTGTGATCGATACCTTAGTACCTGGTTCGCATATCCCGCCCACTTATGGCAATACGACATTGACTTATTCAGGTAAAAAGTTCACCATTTCTGCTTCTGCAAATTATTTCGGAAAAAAGACCGTAGATGAATACGGCGTCGTAAATATCTTCAAAGATGGCAACGGGGAATTAGTGGTCGAACGGGCAGGTGGTTCTGACAATATTGAACTTTCTTACACCACCGCTGGCTTTCTTTTTGATGAAACATTTGTGAATGGCCAACGGCGGTTGGAGCTGATTTGCAACAATCCTGCCTCTGAGGGCGAATGTAGTCCAGAAAACACCGGAACCCTTGCTTACACTACTTTCAACCTTTACTCTTCCTGGAAACTGAACCCAAAACTCAGCCTCAATCTAGCAGTGGAAAACATCGCTGATCTGCATTACCGGCCTTTTGCTTCTGGTTTGAGTGGCGCTGGGCGGAGTTTTATTGTGTCACTTCGTGCAAGCTTCGGAGAATAGTTTAATTTGAACTGTTCCTTATGTGATTCAAAACAATCAAACTTCCAATTATTCGAGTCAAACAATTTCTCGTAACAAAACTCTCTTTCGGCAAATAACCTTTCTTTAAAATAGCTCGGCAATCCTATCTTTACCCACCTTATTATTCATTACATATTACTCATGCGAATCAAGGGTTGAAGTTTTATCCTGATTATCAAGGAGTTGTGAGCACAGAGCACAGAGTTGTCAACTTTTAAAAAGTTGACAACTCTAACCCCCTGAAACTCAATGCCCATTGAGTTTCAACCCTTGATTTGCATTATTCATTAATCAAAAAATGCCCAGGTCCCGCTTTGTCAAACCCATCGCCAAACGCGTTGCACAAAATATTGCCAAGTGGAGTGCTGATGCCACTGGCGCACAGGAACAAGTTTTTCAAAAACTCATCAAAAAAGGGCGTAGGACAGCTTTTGGCCGAGATCATGGTTTTGATAAAATAGAAAACCAAGAAGCATTCAAAGAACAGGTGCCAATCCGCGATTACGAAGCCCTCCGGCCATACATGGACCGGGTGATAAAAAATGAACAGGATGTACTTTGGCCTGGCCGTCCAAAATATTTTGCAAAAACCTCTGGCACTACTTCTGGGGTGAAATACATCCCGCTTACACACGACAGCATACCCAACCATTTTGGTACGGCTCGCAATGCCCTGTTCAACCATTTTGCAAAAACGGGAAAGGGGGAGTGGTTGGATGGCAAAATGATTTTCTTGTCGGGCAGCCCTATTTTGGAACTGACTGGCAGCATTCCGACTGGCCGGCTTTCAGGTATTGTGAACCATGAAATCCCCAATTGGCTCCGCAAAACCCAGATGCCCAGTTTTCCCACAAACTGCCTGGAAGATTGGGAAAAAAAACTGGATGCAATCGTGACCGAAACCTTCCCAACTGACATGCGCCTCATCAGCGGCATTCCACCGTGGGTTCAAATGTACTACGAGAGCCTTTTGGAGCGTAGCGGCAAAAAATACATCAAAGATATTTTTCCGAATTTTTCCATGTTTGTGTATGGTGGTGTCAATTTCGAGCCATATCGGACGGGGCTGGAAAGCCTCGTCGGCAGGCAGTTAGACAGCTTGGAAACCTACCCTGCCAGTGAAGGATTCATTGCTTTTCAAGACGAACCAAATGACCATGGGTTGCTGCTGAATGCCAATTCAGGTATCTTTTTCGAGTTCGTGCCTGCCGATGAAATTTTTAGTAATAGCCCGACCCGTTTGGGTCTTAAAAATGTCGAAATGGGCGTCAATTATGCCCTCATCATCAACAGCACTGCTGGCCTCTGGGGCTATAATATTGGCGATACGGTGGAGTTCGTTTCGCTCAACCCTTACCGCCTCATCGTTACTGGCCGGGTGAAACACTTTATTTCTGCCTTCGGCGAACACGTCATCGGCAAAGAAGTGGACGAGGCCATGCTCGCAGCGGCCAAAGACCTCAATGTCAATATTGTGGAATATACCGTTGCGCCACAGGTGGCTCCACCCAATGGGGGACTGCCTTACCACGAGTGGTTCGTCGAGTTCGATGCACTGCCCGACAACCTCAGCGGGTTTGCAAAACGCATTGACGAACAAATGAACCGACAAAATATTTATTACGCGGATCTCCTAAAAGGCCATATTATACAACCCCTGAAAGTGACCCCCCTGCAAAAAGACGCTTTCCGGAATTACATGAAATCGCAGGGCAAACTCGGTGGCCAAAACAAAGTGCCGAGACTTTCCAATGACCGGAAGATTGCGGAAGCTTTGGAGGGGTATAAGTTGGAATGAGGCGAGGAGTTGGTTATCATTTATTTATACATTTGATACGAAATTGGTTGGGGTTGTAATACGTTGAAATTTGTGGAATAGCTCCGTATATCAAGCCGTGAGCCATAATAAAAGAAAAGAAAATGAGTATAGAACAAGCATACAATTCGTGGGCAGTTCAGTATGACACGAATGAAAATAAAACAAGAGATTTAGATAAAGAATCAACAATTGAGACCTTAAGTAGATATGAATTTAATGATGTAATAGAATTAGGTTGTGGGACTGGAAAAAACACCGCCTGGTTATTAAAAACTGCTAAACAAATTATTGGTTTAGATTTTTCCCAAGAAATGTTGAATTTGGCAAAAGATAAATTTTCTGATGATCGAGTAAGATTTGAAAAAGCTGATTTAACGAAAAATTGGTCTATCAAAAATGATTGGGCAGATTTAATAACCTGTAGCTTAACACTTGAACATATCAGAGACCTGGGTCATATTTTCAGGCAAGCAAATCAAAAATTAAAGAAGAACGGATTTTTTTTTATAAGTGAATTACATCCTTTTAAACAATATTCTGGAAGTAAAGCTAAATATGAAACCAATGGAAAAACCAAGGAATTAGAAGTTTATACTCACCATATTTCTGAATACATTAATGAAGCTGAAAAATCACATTTTAAACTAATAGAAATAAGAGAATGGTTTGACAATAAATCAGAAATTGAAATTCCAAGATTGATTTCGTTTGTGTTCAAGAAATAGTTATCAGAGGGCGCTGTACCGTGTCCTGTGCCCTCTGTAAGCCCAACAAAAATGAAAACCAAAAAACAATGTAAAATAACAACCTTTCTAATTGCAACAGTATGGATTGCAAATGGATTATTTTGTAAAGTATTAAATTTTGTCCCTCGGCACGAGCAGATAGTAGGGGTTATTTTAAGTGCTGATTATTCAAGACCACTAACTCTTTTAATAGGGCTTTCAGAAATAGGCATGGCGGTTTGGATCTTGAGTAGAATAAGGTCAAGATTAAATGCAATTGCCCAAATATTAATTGTAGGAACAATGAATATTCTTGAATTCATCCTTGTCCCAGAGTTATTGCTTTTTGGCAAGGCCAATTCGATTTTTGCAATCCTTTTTATTATCTTGGTTTATTTTAATGAATTTATTTTGAGCAAAAAATTAATATCGAAGACATAATATGTTTAAATTCTTAAAAAACCACCCTTTTGCTGTTGAAGCTTTTTTTGAAAGTTCCGTTGTATTGACTTTTGCACTTCCGAAGGAACAATTGAAAAGCCTTATTCCGGAATGTTTAGAGTTGGACACCTTCAACGACAAATGGGCATTCCTTGCAATAGCAATGATGCAAACAAAAGGGTTGCGGCCAAAAGGATTTCCTTATTTTATGGGCAATGATTTCTTTTTGACCGGCTACCGGTTATTTGTAAGATACACCAATAATGCTGGAAAGAGACTGAGGGGTTTATATATTCTTAAATCCGAAACCAACAAAAAGAGAATGGAGCTTATGGGCAATATTTTCACTCATTACAACTACACCACAACAGATATAATCCAAACCAATAAAGGCTGCATAAAGGAAATAAAATCAACTCAATCAAATTTCAATATTAAAATTGATAATTCGGAAGGTGAAATTGCACTACCCAAAAATTCACCATTTGCTGACTGGAAAGAAGCAAGAAGATTCGCAGGACCATTGCCCTTTACTTTTACTTATGACTTAGGCAGAAAAGAAGTCTTGATAATAAAAGGAGTTAGACAAAACTGGACTCCAAAACCAATAGAAATTATCAATTATCATATTTCATTTTTCGAATCATTGAGTCTTGAAAAACCGATTCTGGCCAATGCTTTTATCATTACAGATGTCCCCTATTATTGGGAGAAGGGTAAAAAAGATATATGGAAAAAATGAAAAAACCTTTTCAGGGTGTATTAAATATTATTCGTTTTAATTGGCATTTTTATGTTGTTTCAACCAGCTTTTTGATATTGCTCATACTCCTGTCCCAAATCGGGAGTAATTCTTTTCAACTGTTCGTGAATATCATTTGCAGTGCAATATTGATTGTTATACTTGTTTCTTTACTGGTCTCTTTTTTCGTTTACGATTTGTCTGGGCTTTATGATTTCAAATGGATGGAGGCTTTAGACGTAAATGAACCATATACAATCGTTAACATTAATGCCGGATTTGATGAAACTAGTGAATTGCTGAAAAACAGATTTGTAAATTCAAAACTTGTTGTATTGGATTTTTATGACCCTTTAAAACATACAGAAGTATCTATCGAAAGAGCAAGAAAAGCATACCCATCATATCCGAACACTAAACAAGTGAAAACAAACGATTTGCCCTTTATGGACAAATCAGTAGATAAGGTGTTTGCAATCTTATCAGCGCATGAAATAAGAAATGAAGAAGAACGCAATTTGTTTTTTAAAGAGCTAAATCGGATTACAAAACCAAACGGCCAAATAATAGTAACAGAACATTTACGGGACTTTGCAAATTTTCTTGCTTACAATATTGGTTTTTTTCATTTTCACTCAAAGTCAACTTGGTTGAATACTTTTTCTTCTTCTGATTTAATTGTGTCAAGGGAAATCCAATTCACTTCTTTTATTACAACATTCATTCTCGAAAAAAATGGAATTACATCTTAAGATAATAGGAATAATTTTGATTGTACTGGCTTTTGTCCATATCGTATTTCCAAAATATTTTAATTGGAACAAAGAACTTGACTCATTAAGTTTGATTAACAAACAAATGATGTACGTGCATACCTTTTTCATTGCATTTGTAGTTTTCCTTATGGGGCTTTTGTGCTTTACATCTTCTTATGAACTAATTGAAACTACTTTTGGGAAAAGAGTGATTTTAGGACTTGGAATGTTTTGGACCTTGAGGCTTTTTGTTCAGTTTTTTGGATATTCATCCAAACTTTGGAAAGGAAAATTGTTTGAAACCATTATTCATGTTATCTTTTCTCTTCTTTGGAGCTACATGAGCTTTGTATTTTTATGGATTTATTTCCATTAAAGATGACCAATAAATTACCCTTGATGGATTTATATATGACACCAATTATAGAAACAGACAGGTTGATTCTTAGAATATATGTTGAGCATGGAATTGGGGGCATGAAGAGGTATAGGATTCTCGGATATAAAAACAGGATGAAAAACTATTTTCTGAAAACCAGTATTATTGGAGTCTGCGCTGGGTTATGGAATTTAAAATTACGGAACAGGGTGAACGAAAAGTCATTTTTATAATATGACAGAACCCTTGTTTTTACTGACTTTCATTAATTGCACTATCAAAATAGAAGAAACGAGGACTCAAAATTCATATTGATAATCAGCTAGTTATATATTATTGAAATGACTTTTCGTTCACCCTATTACGGAATAATAGGTATTGACAATCAAATAGTTATAATGAAACAAGCCTAATAATGAAAAAGGTTATCTTGGGAATCGGAATACTATTTCTTTTAAACTATTCTATTGCAATAGGCCAAGAAACTGGATGCGACAATAAAGTTTCCACCCATATCGAACTAAGGAAGGATACGTTGCTTTTGGGAGAACCTGCATTTTTTGAGTATGTAATCAACAACGATTCTGACGAACCAATATTTGTAGAAGAAGGTGGCGATTATAGAAGCGGACGAAAAATCAGCTTTAGTGTATTTATTATCTCAGCTGATAACGACACCCTCAAAATACGTGAATTATGGGGGGCTATGGGTGGTCTTATTGGATTTAATGAGGTAATGCCCAGGCAAAGCAGAAAATTTAAACTTTTCCTTCCCATGTGGGGTGGCATTGAAAAACCGGGAAAATACAGATTGGTGGCTTCGAAGAAATTTCGTATAGCACCAGAGAACCCTTTTTTAAAGGAAGATTATTCTAAAGTACAGGTCGTCCCAAAAGAATCTACCACTTCATTTATAGTCATTGATGACAATGAAAGGTTGGGAGAGTTTATAGAGCACTTGGTCACGGAAATAAAAAATGAGACAAAAGGGCGGAGTACATATCAATCGACAAATGAAAGAACATATGAACACTCCCGAATTGTGGCAGAAATTGCAGACGAAAGGATAGTTCCTTTTTTAGTGGAATCGTTCCGAGAAAAAAAGCATATGGAACGGGCAAAAGTAATTCGGTTGCTCTCAAAATTTTCGAGTAACGATATTGCTTTTGAAACACTTAAATATGTTGCCCAAGGGACAGAAAACTCAAAATGCTTTGTGTCAGAAGATTCCATAAATGTAGTCTGGAGTTCTGGAAATATTAGACAAACAGCAATTCAAGGCATTGTAAAACGTAATGATGAAAAGGCAGTCGAATATTTGACAGCTAAAAAAGATGATGGCTATCCTTGCGAAAGGTATGTGATATTAATTCGGGCGAAACTGTTCATGTCAGAATCAAACAGGATAAGGATTTATAATGCCTTTTTATCAGACAAGAACCAAGCAGTGAGAAGAAAAGCAAAAGAAGAATATGAGAAAATGAAAAAAGAATAAAAAAGAAAACGAAGTAGAACAAGGCAAGCGGTCATGGGGGCTATGCACCCCAACGAACACTGGCACAGGCTCCCGTTGTCAGGAAACAAAATCTCTCACAACGCTTCAAAGATTTCAATCCATAATTTTGTTGCATACTTATTTCTAATTAGGGCTTGTCTATCATTTCAACGGAAGTATTTCAGAAACTGCCCGTACTCGTTGCCCGGCCCAGCGGGGATCGCAACTCCATCCATGTTGAAATCGTAAAATTCGTAATCATTGATCATCCCATTACCGTGGATTCTTGAATTTTCCGCACGATGGATTGCGGAGGACATGAAGCCTGTTTTATGTCCGAGTCTGCCCATTTCAACAGCATAAAACTCAATTATAGAAATGGCTTTCCCCTCTTTGAATCTGTGTTTTTTGCTTGCCACCGGATCATGATTCCTGTGGCGGATGAGGAGGTGGTATTTTTTCCCGGACAGCTCAGTGAAAAACACCGGCGATCGGCCATCAAGTCCGCAGATACTGCCATCCCGAAGGAGCAGGGCAGGACGAGCACGGGCAGGGCTTGTGTCCTCAAGGGAGGAATACAGTTCCAGGCTGACCCAATCCACCACTGCTTTGTTCCCTGTTTTTTGGAAAACAAGGCCAGCGACCCTATCGTGCGGAAAACTGAACTGGCCAGTATCATAAGGTGAAAAAGAAGGCAACAAGCCCTTCGCCCGCAAATCATCCCTCATCAATACGCCTTCGCCTTTCGCCCCTTCTAACAGTATTCCTGTAAAAAGGGAGCAGGAGCTTGCAGGCGAGGCATCTTTCTCACCACCTAGTTTGTCAGAGCCAAGTCTAGGGGCGATAGCACCGCCTTCAACCACGTTGGAATATTCCCAAGGCAGGTGAGTTGCATTCCTTATCTTCCGGCGGAAATAGTTGTTCTTTTCAAAACGGCAGGCAGGCAGGTCCGGGGCGGTGGCACCATAAAGCTCCGTCCAGTCATTTCCGTTATCACTGTATTCCCACTGGTATGTTGCCCGCTGGGCCATCAAGCCTTTGGGTGGTTTTTTTTCGGCCAGCACAATGCTTTTGCCTGTTGACGGGGGACTGCCCGTCAATTTTATTACCCCACCACCATCTAAAGGCACGAGAACCTCTTTCAGGACAGGGTTAGACCTTAGCCAGGTCGAGCCGCAGCAATTCGGGCTACCTGTGCACCCAACAGTCCTTGCGTCGCGCCTGTACTGGGTTGTTTGGTTGATGAGCGGAGGGTCGTAGGAACTGGAAGTAGCCCCCGGAATCAAGTTCCAAGTAAGGCTGGAGGAACTGTACCAGATGTACTCAATAACTCCGCTTCCACCCGAAGGTGCCGTGACGGTGACAATGGGAGCCGGGTCATAAGGCCCGGCAATGGATTCATCATAGCCGATGATGCCAGCGTCCGTTACGTTTTGGCCAACCGATTTGGAAACTGCATTGGAGAAAAGTGAATCGGCACAGTGAAAAGTGCTTGCCTTCCGCCGATAATAAGTGGTTTGTGAAATGGCTGAAGGCTGGAACGCCAACGCAGTGTCGGCTGCGCCTAAATTTGTCCAAGCAATTGAAGCAGTGTCGGTGGTTTGCTGCCAACGGTATTGGAGATAACTGCCCGTCCCCCCTGTCCCTGCCGAAACGGAAGGAATAGATAAAGGGGTGTAAGGGCCACAATAAGATTCATCGCCGGAAATAGTACCTGGACTCGAAACAGTGCAGTCACTATCGGCGCAATCAATCAAACCATCCAAGTCGTCATCTATGCCATTGTCACAAATTTCAACACAAGAAAATGTGGTAACTGTCACCTGGCTGGTAGCTGTACAGCCATTATTATCCGTCGCTGTGACGGTATAGGTCGTGGTGGTGGAAGGAGTAACTGTTTTGCTGGGGCCATTGCCCAAACTATTGTCCCATGCATAAGTGTATGGACTGGAGCCACCGGACGCTGAAGCGGTCAAAATGGTATTTGCCCCACCACAAATAGAGATATCGGAGCCTGCATCTGCTGTCGGTGCTGGATTCACAGTGACGGCTACTTGGCTGGTAGCCGTGCAGCCATTATTATCTGTGGTGGTGACAGTGTAGGTTGTGGTGGAAGAAGGACTTACCGATTTGCTGGCACCACTGCCCAAACTATTGTCCCATACATATGAATATGGACTGGAGCCACCGGACGCTGAAGCGGTCAAAGTGGTATTTGCCCCATTACAAATAGAGACATCAGAACCTGCATCAGCTGAGGGGGTGGCACCTATTGTGACTGAATGCGTTGCTGTTTTTGGCCCGCCGCACCCCGTGGCTCTGGCTGTAATTATTGTGGTTCCGCTCCAACCAGCCATATAAGTAACACTCCCTGTTGAAGCATTTATTATGTTCCCGCCAATAACACTGGTACTATCAAGGCTGTAAGACATTCCAATTGAATTAGTAGAAGCCGCAGAATAAGTTATACTTCCCGCTCCCTGACATCGAGTCGAAATTGCTCCCAAGACAAATACTGGCGTACCAATAGCAGGGAAGCAGAGATCAAAACTGAGGGGCTGCACATCGGTAACTGTATTCTCATACCCTTCTTTTGCAGTGGCACCTATGGAATAGGTGCCGCTCAAAGCTGCCATGGGCCATGCGTATTCATAAGTTCTGGTACACCCTGCAGTAGCCACAGAAGTAGCAGCGACTGTGCTTCCCGGTGGTGTAATGGTGATGCCCAAACCCGTGATGTCACTATATCCGAAAGGGTCGGTCACCACGGCCCGCAGATACACTGTGGTACCGCCAACCGCACCCGTGATAATGCTACCACCTGGGTAAGCTGTATCGTAAACAGTATATGACGTGATGTCGATAAAAGTGGAAACGGGCAGATTTATCTTTGATGGTTTAGTTTGGCTGTCGAAATCTATTGTATAGGAAACACTCGGCTGTGCGGTTGTGATTTGCAGGGCTATTGCTTCTCCGGCAGGCACCGTCACGTCCGATCCAAGAATGCCCGTCCACGTCAAAATCCCATCGCTACTGTTGTAAATGGGGTCGGTCAATGTAATTATTTCTGTCGTATCGTATTTCAGCAATGCTGTAATATCTGGCATGGCGGGCATAGAGCCGCTGACGATGGATACGTAACTGGTGACTGTAATAGACTGCCCCGATTTGATGGTCAACGGGCTGCAGAGTACAGGGTTTTGCATGAAAGTGGTACTACCGTTGGCCGGAACGGTATAGGTTACTGAAAGCTTGGGCTGGTTCGATGCTGTGTTGTGTTCCCTGCTGCCAAACGTTTTCTGATTCGAAAAACCTTCGGTTGCGTATTTCAAAAGCAAACCATAATTGGCATCTGTTCCGTTTACCCAATTCTGTACAAGATTATTAATACTCCAGGAATAGGTTGCATTGCCGCCGACGGAAGTTACTGCTTCTACAGTGGAATCGTAGTCCCCACCAGCTGTTCCCCAGTTGGTGCCGGACAACCGCTTGTTGTAGTTTGAAACCCCTGACGAGCCAGAACAAGGCCCCGACCCTTCTGCCCAATCAGCCGTTATTCGATGGACATTGACATTTGTAGCGGAATTGGAGCCTCCAGTTTTGACAAGGGAAAGGGTCGCTGAGGTAATCGTGGCATTGCTTGGTATTCCCGACAGATCAAACTTTAGTAAGCTACGATTTACAAAGTTGCCATCCAAAAAGATAATATTGCAACTTCCATAGTTCGCATTAGTGGCTCCTTTCCAGATATCGTTGTCCGCAATTGAGGTAAGGTTAACTGTACCAGAACTTGCCGATGAGAGCGTCGCCGTTTGTGCAGTTGTTGCATCTGCCGTTGCCACGGGGTCAACCCTATCGAGCGCTTGCGAGGGATCGGAGAGGTAGAGCTGTTTGTAGACACCCGAGCAGTCAGTGTCGGCATTGTCAGTGAAGCCATCACCATCATCGTCGATACCGTTGTTACAGATTTCGACATTTTGACAAGTCAAAACATCAATTTCAGCCAAACTTGTCCATTCATTTCCATAAGCCTCGGAATTTGCTTTCAAACGGATATATCTGGCGGAGGTAACCGCAAACTGTACTTCTTTTTCACTATTATCACTATAGGTCCATGTGCCAGATACAACGGGGCTTCCCCAATTGATTCCATCCGTACTCAGATAAAATTGATAACCGCCAATTCGGCCGTTTATACCAACCTGGCGTGGCAAATACTTGAAGCCACCAATATCCTTGTTCGCCCCTAAATCAATTTGAATTTCGTGAGGTAAAGGACTTGTTGTGTAATACCACTCAGAATGCCAAATGGTATTGATATCTCCATCGAACGCATTGGTGGCAACACCGTTTTCCCCAACCAATTCTTGGCTGTCCGCATATTTAAGCGACCAACTATTTTTTGAAAGCGGGCTGAGATTACTGCAACAATCTGGGTCGCTAGAATCCACTAGGCCATCGCCGTCGTCATCAATGCCGTTGTTGCAGATCTCGATACCGTTGACGCAGGAAAAGGAGAATTCGAGCTGCCAGGCATTAATAGCCCCCCCGTCTTGGAAAAACCCATCTTCGACTTCCAATATCCACGTCCCGTTCATCTGTTTCCCATCAAACGCAGACAGGGGGTTATAAGGTTTGTAGGCCAGCCCATTGGTTGGGGGGCATGGATAGCTGGCACTCGCTGCCTCATCGTCCAAGCTCATCAGGATATTGTTTTGACTATTGCACGGCCGGTTCAAGACCGTCACGGAAGTGCCATCAGGCCCTTGCAATTTAATTATCAGATCATCAATATAGGTATGTGAAATATCCATTCCCATGATGTTGACATCAGTGATGGTGCCTACCTCGGAGACCGTGAGCGTCGAGGTAACAGTGACGGGAGTGCTTGAAGGGATTGAAACGGGCACGTTGCTGCTGGTAGAAAGCAGATAGGAACAATCGGGGTCGGCACAATCCACCAAGCCATCGCCGTCGTCGTCAATGCCGTTGTTGCAGATCTCGTTACCGCTGACGCAGGAAAAGGAGAATTCGAGCTGCCAGCCATTAATAGCCCCTCCGTCTTGGGAAAACCCATCTTCGATTTCCAATGTCCAGGTCCCGTTCATCTGTTTCCCATCAAACGCAGACAGGGGGTTATAAGGTTTGTAGGCCAGCCCATTGGTTGGGGGGCATGGAAAGCTGGCACTCGCTGCCTCATCGTCCAAGCTCATCAGGATATTGTTTTGACTATTGCACGGCCGGTTCAAGACCGTCACGGAAGTGCCATCAGGCCCTTTCAGTTTGATTATCAGATCATCAATATAGGTATGTGAAATATCCATTCCTTTGATGTTGATATCAGTGATGGTGCCTGCCGTGGAAACCGTGAGCGTCGAGGTAACCGTGACGGGAATGCTTGAAGGGATTGAAACGGGCACGTTGCTGCTGGTAGAAAGCAGATAGGAACAATCGGGGTCGGCACAATCCACCAAGCCATCGCCGTCGTCGTCAATGCCGTTGTCACAGATTTCTGGGATAATAGAACTTGTTGAAATTTCATTGCTTTCCAAGTCCTTGATTGCAAGGCAATCACCTGATACAGCGTTACCATGACCTTGAATGATCATTTCATAACCCTTCAATCCAAACTTAGATTCCGGATAGAATGGATTTGTCCCAAAGGCAGGAAGAGTGAACAAGCTTAATATGAAGCCCAATATGAAGAAACAAAAGGGTTCTTTGGCAGACTGGGATCGATAGTTAATACCTACTTTACTCAGCAGGCTATCTTTTGTTTTACCAATCGGTATAACGATAAATTTTAATCCTGGATTTGGGAAAAGGGACAGCAAAGGGAGATGCACATCTATTTTTATTGGTTTCTTTGTTCCCATGGTTACTTGTGCGTTGTACTCTTATTAATTACATTGAGAAAATCCCTTTTAAGGAGTTTGGTTTAGTCAACAAATAGATGGGGTAAAGAAGCTTGGAATACAACTGTGGGGTGTATTTCCTATAATAAGGACACCCAAAAGCACCTACATTCCAATCTTATTATAAGAGCAATTTTATACTTACCTTGGCTAATCAACAATGCAGTCTTCATGGCCAGCCTTTAAATGGATTTTGATCTACAAATAACTTACAGCGCTTTTTTCAGCTAACAATAAGGACTACTGTTCAACACTTTGTAGTAATTAGTAGATTGAAATATTGAGGAGGATGAAATATTGAGGAGATTGAAATATTGAGGAGGATGAAATATTGAGGGAGTTTGATATGATCCATAAGTTGAAATAGCAATTATTTTGCCAATAGATGCGTAATTGACTGAAAATCATTCTCATTACATTATGATGCCTAAATCCCTAACAAGCTCGTAAGTAGGTGAGTGTATATATTTACATTGAATAAGCCTATAAGGAGATTAATTATCAAGTGCTTAAAAATGATACAGCGATTCACCTTATTTTGAAAATCCTATCCTCAAAACCTCCAACTAAAAAAAACAAATGAGCCACATATTTATCAGCTACTCCAGCAAGGACAGAAAAAAAACCAAATCCCTCGCCGAAATATTCGAGAAAAAAGGCTGGAAAGTTTGGTGGGACAAAAATATAACTCCGGGAAAAGCTTTCGACCGTGCAATAAGCAAGGCATTGGACGAGGCCAACTGCATCGTGGTGCTTTGGTCGCCCAATTCGGTGGAATCCGCATGGGTCCTGGAAGAAGCGTATGAAGGCTTGGAAAGGGATGTTTTGTTGCCCGTGCTGATCGGCAAAACACGTTTGCCGTTTGGCTATCGGAGGCTTCAATATATTGACTTATCAAAGTGGAAAGGAGCAGCAACTTCAGTCCCGCTGAAAAAACTGTTGAATGCTATTGACCCGTTTGCCCAATCAGAACAAGTAAAGTCCAAGCCTGCTAATAAAGCAGCACAAAAGAAACCAGCGGCCACGAAAACGAAACGCGTCAGGTCTCTTTCAGGTGCATTGGATGGAAAAACCATTGTGTTTACTGGTGCACTTTCAGAAAGCAGGAACGCACATGCAGAAAAGGTCAATGCAGTAGGTGCTAATTTTGTGGGATCGGTATCTAGCAAAACTAATTATTTGGTGGTAGGCAAGGAGCCTGGAGCGGTTAAATTAAAAGCTGCTGATAAACATGGGATCAAAAAGATCACTGAAAAACAATGGCTTAAATTATTGAACAATGCGTATCAAAGAACGCTGCAAAACAAGCAGCTTGTTTTTACAGGCAAATTAGCTGCTCCGCGTACAGAGTTGGAAAAAATAGCCAAGAAATTAGGAGCTAAACCAACTGGCAGTATTTCTGGTAAAACCGATTTTTTGATAGTTGGAGATAAACCGGGCAAAGTCAAGCTGGAAGCTGCTGAAAAATATTCTGTGAAAATAATTAGCGAAACGCTTTGGCAAGATATTGTCGAAACGCTGTAAGATGCGATCAATTGTTTTATTTCGCAATTTCCATTTTTACTTTTTTACCTTTTATTTTTTCATGCCTGATTTTATTTAAAACATCTTTTATTTTACTTCTTTTAATGGCGACATAAACAAAAAAGTCTTTTACTTCTATTAATCCAATTTCCTCCTTTTTAAGTTTTCCTTTATTGGTCAGAAAACCAACAATATCTACTTTATTTATTTTATCTTTTTTCCCTTTTCCGACAAAAAGGGTGTCCCATTCAGGTGAAGTTGGAGGTGGCATATCTTTTAAATAGAAAGCCCTTGGGTCGCCTTTTATATATTCCGGCAAATATTCTTCTTCCTGTAAAATCAAAAACGCAGAACCTTTGGCGTGCATCCTGGCAGTCCGGCCATTTCTGTGGGTATAGGCATCTGCTTTGGAAGGGAGGTGGTAGTGTACAATGTATTTGATGTCAGGTATGTCGAGGCCACGGGCGGCCAGATCGGTCGAGATCAATATCTGGAAAGTGCCATTCCGGAATTTGACCAAAGTTTTTTCCCGTTCTTTTTGTTCCAGGCCGCCGTGGAAATAATCGTGGACAATATTTTTATCAAATAAATAATCGCTGACCCTTTCCACGGCATCCCGATGGTTACAAAAAACGATCATGGCTGCCGGCTCCAAATTGCATATTAATTGGCCCAGGGTTGGTAGTTTGTCTTTTTCTGGGGAGCGCACCAATTTTACCTCTAATTTTTTTAATTCAGATTTTTTAGGAATAAAATGCAGGCGTACCGGTTTTTGAACTTCGACAAAATTGGGGATTTTAATAGACTCCGTTGCTGACGTCAAAATGCGCTGCTCCAATCCTTGCAATCGTTTTATGATATAAGACATGTCTTCTTGAAACCCAAATTCCAATGACTTGTCGAACTCATCCAAAACCAGGAGTCTAGCTTTTGACACATCGATGTTTTCCCGTTTCATGTGGTCTGCCAAACGGCCTGGGGTTGCAATCAAAACAGCAGGCGGTTCGATCAGATTTTTCTTCTCCACCCGCATCGGATGGCCGCCATAACAGCAGGTGATTTTATGAGGCGTTTTCATGTCTTTGAATACAGATTCTATCTGCAAAGCCAATTCTCTCGTTGGTGAAAGGACGACCGCTTGTACTTGTTTTGAATCCGCTTTTAACCCAGTGAGCAAGGGCAATAAAAAGGCAAGGGTTTTTCCTGTCCCAGTGGGTGAAAGCAAAACAATATCACCTCCTTCTTGGCTCGCATCGATGGTAGCGAGCTGCATTTCGTTGAGGGCTTCGATTTTTAATTTTTGGAGAATGGGGGCGAATTGTTCAAATTGTTCGTTCATTTTTTGATGTAACGTTGTAATGATTTAACAGCACCTTTAAAGGACTCTTTGGAACTTGCCACTTTGGTCCTCAAATTTCGTGCAACCGCAAAATTGCGTAAAAGCCTGCAACTTTTTTTCAAATGCTTTTAAAAGTCCTTGGTCAGGGGTTTTATTCCACGCCAAATTTCTGATATATAATACTTTGACTTTCCGGTCAGCTTTTAAATCCACCTGTCCGACAAATTTATTTCCATATAATAAGGGCAGCCCAAAATATCCAAACTTTCGTTTAGCAGCAGGCACATAACATTCTATCGTATATTGGAAATTGAACAGTTCAGCCAATCGTTTCCTTTGTATAATGAGATTATCAAAAGGTGATAGGATGTGGAATAACTTTTTATTGGATGGAGTGAAATTTTTGATAGTTTCGTGAAAACTAAAATAAGGATCTCCATTGAGTCCTTGTATATTTATCTCAATGATTTCGCCGGATTTTATCATGTTGTCCAACACAATTTGAAATTCTTTTCTGGGAACTCTTAGCAGGTAGCCAAACTCAGAAAGCTTGACCAATCCATGCGCTCCGAGGTCACGGCGAATAATGTATTCCAAATATTCTTTCCTGGTGGGAGTGGAAGTACGAGTCTGTTTTGGCAAAATCCTTTTCGGCAGATCGTAAGTTTTTTGAATGCCCTTCCGTCCAGCGACCATGATTTCTCCTTTCATAAATAGCTGTCGAATTACCATGTTTATGGCGGGAATCCTCCAGGGCTGCTCAGGCCGTTCTTTTTCTTTTGCAAAATCCTTGGACATTAACGGGCCTTCCTTTTTGATACGTTTGAGAACGTGTCCGGCCAACACAGGATCAGTCATCCGCCAGAATCCACTTCCATTATCCATGTTTTTTTTACGAACCAAACTGAATCGATAATCCTCAATCGGAAGATAACTGGCCGCATGTGACCAATAATCAAATACGCTCCTGTCTTTTTCATCGAGGTCTTTTAAATAAGCGGGTTGATAGTCGGGAATCCTAGTCCAAAGTACATGATGATGTGCCCGCTCGACCACAGAAATGGTGTCGATCTGTACATAGCCAAGATGTTGGATGGCATGCAGGGTACTTGCTTTGCCTGACAGATTGGAATCCGAGGTGAGTAGTTGGGAATGCAGTATGAATTGTTGGGCAGTGCGGAGGTCTATCTTGAGCATGGGCCAAAAGTAGGAATACTCTTAATAAAACCGTCCCATCATTGGATGGTTTACAATGACCTGTTTCAGGGCATGGAAATCGACTTCGCCTTGATGTGACCAGACGACCTTGCCGTTGGGTTCTACCAAAATCGAATAGGGTAATGCACCGTTCCAGTTTTTATCAACTGCTTCCACCAGTGCATATTTATCATCTTTTGAAAAAAGGAAATTGGGTATGGCGGAATATTTAGCCTGCAAAAATTTCAGGACCTTTTCCTCCTTATCCGGCGAGTCAGCAGAAATGGAGATAAATTCAAAATCCCTATCCCCATACATTCTTTGTAAAACGATAAACTCTGGGTATTCAAGTTTGCACGGCCCACACCAGGTCGCCCACACGTTGATAAGACGTAGTTTTTCAGAATCTTCATTTTTCAATAATGCCTGAATACCTTCTTCGTCAATGGGCGAGACACTGACTTCTTTGGCGTCCCATTCGGCATTAACCTTGGCTTTCAATTCCGTTTTCCAGCCCCATTTGGTGGAGCAGCCAAAGGTCTTGGTTTCCTGAATTTCAGGAATGTTTCCAGACAAAAGCGCATCAATGGCGGCCCGTAAATCTTCTGCATTGCCCGAACCGGGTTTTTCCTTTCCATCTATTCTGCCAGCGTACTGCAATTTTCTTTCTTTATCAAATACAAAGGCATGGGGTGTGGCTACCGGTCCGTATTTTAAAGAAGCTGATTCCGAATCCCCATCGTATAGGTAGGGAAAGTTGAATTGCTGATCTTCCGCCCGAATTATCATATCCACGAAATCATCATTGAGGTCGGAATAACCCAATTCTTCATACATTAAACCCAATGGGCTATTGGGGGATATGGCAATCAATTGAACACCTTTTGGCTGGTACTCTTTTGCCAAAGCTATTATTCGATCTTCGTAAGCCTGGGCAGTCGGACAGTGGTTGCAGGTGAAAATTACAATCAACACTTCGGCTTCTTTGAAGTCTTCCAATGTATAATATTTGCCATCAACGCCAGGCAACTTGAAGTCAGGGGCAGGAGTTCCTATTTCCAAAGTTTTGACTTCCTGTTTTGCAACAAATTGAGGGTTAGCGGTAAAACCTGTTTTGGGATTTCCATTTGTTGCCTCATCATTAGTTTCCGTTGATTGACAGGAAGTTACCGCAATAAAAATTATTGCTAATAAAAACTGGGTGGTGTTGAAATGCTTTTTCATTGGAGGATTGGCTTGTTCTCAAATTCTCTACCGTACACTTTTCAAAAATATTCAATTTCCTCTTTTTCAATTGAGACAAATGGTTTGGCATTGCCCGATCGGACCGGCGCTAAGCCGATCCGACCGAACAATTTTGAA
>JAJCYI010000219.1 GCA_029263015.1 Saprospiraceae bacterium
TGGCGGCCTCTTTTTCCGCCATACTTTGTTAAAAAAATGACCGTAGCTATGGCTATGCTAATTTTTTTTGCCTTGTCTGACGAAAAAACCTGCCTGCCGGTAGGCAGGTAACCTCGTCAAAAGTGTCGATTATTTAACTCCACCTACTTATACTTTGAACGGATGTTAAAATTTTAATGAGCATTTCAATTAGGTTCATATCACTCCCTTTTTATTCCTGACTGGAAATTCATTCACTACATTTTCTTTAATCCAAACCAAGCAATCATTGAAGTTACCGAAAATGTGCTCCGTTGGAATCAAATCGGGAATAATATCTATGCGTTCAAGCATATAGCGTGGTTGTTCTGCTATATTGACCATTAATACCTTCTTTCCATTTTTCACTAAATCGACCAATACATCTTCCATCGCATATAATCCTGACTGATCCATATACCCCATTCTACCCATCCTTATTATTATGGTGGACGCAGTAGATGGAATTTGTTTGGCCAAATGTTGGAAATCACTTGTAGAACCAAAAAACAATGGTCCTTTGATATGTTTAATAAAAACTTCCTCTTCTAAATCTTTAGGAAAATCAATTTCGTCAGACCAACCCTTTTCTTTGCCAAGAGATTTTACATCAGATCGCTTGGCCGTTAAATCTCCAATTTTTTTCATAAACATTAATGAGGCGATCACCAAGCCTATTCCAACGGCATACACCAAATTCCATACAGACGATAATACCAAGACGACAATCATAATGGTTACTTCGGCACGCGGCATATAAGGTATTGCTTTAAGTCCTTTGTAATCCATAACACCAATACCTACCGTAATCAGTATTCCAGCTAAAACAGCAGCGGGGATTTGAGAGGCTATCGGACCTATTGCCAATAAAATAACAAGCAATAAAACACCTGCCATCATACCCGATAGCCGAGTCTTCCCTCCTGCATTAATATTAACTACCGTTCTAATGGTCGCACCTGCTCCGGGAATACCCCCAAATATTGCACCTATGCTATTACCAATTCCCTGGCCAATCAATTCCTTATTGGGCTTGTGTTTTGTTTTGGTCATATTATCGGCAACGACCGAAGTCAACAAAGAATCAATTGCTCCTAAAAGTGCTAATGTCAAGGCCGTAAAAATGTAAGGCGAAACACTATCGAAATTAAAGTTTGAAAATATTCCAAAATTAGGTATTGGCAAGCCACTTGGTATTTCTTCAATAGGCCTATAATTCAACCCAAACCCAAAAGCAATTCCTGACATGACCAATAAAGCGACCAATGTACTCGGGACTTTAGTTGTAATACGCTTAAAACCATAGATGATAAAAATAGTACCGAAAGCCAAAAGCAATTCCAACCAATTAATATTTATTAAAGCTCTCGGCAATACTTTAATCGCCCCAATAACCCCAGATGCTTCTGAACTTGCCAAGGTTTGCGATTCTTGAAGGATTTGTTCTTGGGTTATATGTTCTGCCCTTTTAATGGTTTCTTTAAAATCTTCAAGTACTAAGATTCCTTCCTCCATTTCATCACGCAATATATTATCCAAAATAATTTCCTCGGCATGAGGCTTAAATTGACTGACAAACTCCACATCTTCTTTAGGATAGTAACCGACCGAGGGCAATATCTGAGTAACTAAAATAATGACCCCAATCGCAGTCATAAAACCAGATACCACAGGGTAAGGAATATATTTAATATATTTTCCCAAGCCAATCAATCCTAAACCAACCTGCATTAACCCTGCTAATAAAAACACAGTTAAAATAGCAGGCAGTGCCTTGCTGACATCGCCGTCAAAAGTGGCAACAATGCCTGCAATTACTACCATACTTACCGCAGTCATAGGAGCAGTTGGGCCTGAAATTTGCGTATTTGTGCCACCAAATAAAGCAGCAAAAAAACTGACAAATATAGCTCCGTACAGCCCCGCACTTGGCCCCAAACCCGAACTTACACCAAAGGCCAATGCCAATGGCAAAGCCACTATTCCTGCGGTAATTCCACCGAACATGTCCCCTTTGAAATGGGAAAAATCCAATCCGAATAATTTTTTCATCTTTTCTTTTTTTACTGGACTTAAGGAAATTAGACTTTAGACTTTAGAAACTTGAAAATAAATATCGGATTATCAATTGTTTGTATAATTGACGTTGTAATAAATCGTCCAATATCTAAAGTCTAATGTCTAATCACTTCTCCGCCTTTTCTAAAAATTCAACCTTGCCTGACGCTACATCATACATCGCTGACACTACATCAATTTTCCCTTGATTATACATATCGTACAATATAGGACTTTTAGCATAGATGTCTTCAATCGTTAATTCAACATTTTTTTCTGCCACCCTATTCACAAAGTTCAAGTTCTTAGAACTCCGGTCTTCATTGTCAGCAGTTTTTGTTGCATTTACCGCAGGCATGATTTTGTCAAGCAGTTGAGTTAAATTACCCAACTGCGCAGAATCACAAGCACCTTTTACTGCACCACAGGAAGTATGTCCCATTACCACCACCAATTTCACCCCTGCAAGTTCGCAGGCAAATTCCATACTGCCTAGAATATCTTCATTTACAAAATTCCCGGCAACGCAGACATTAAATATATCACCGATACCTTGATCAAAAACTAATTCGGCAGGAACACGGGAATCAATACAACTCAAAATGACTGCAAAAGGAAACTGACCCTTTGCGGTCTCCGCAACTTGTCTGTCAAGTTTTCTTATTAGTTGCTTATTTTTCAAAAATCTTTCGTTGCCCTTTTTAAGCATTTCAACTGCTATTTTGGGCGTCACTAAAGTTTGCGTTTCAGGAGTTTGAGTCTTTGAATTATCTATGATACTAATATTTTCCATTTTTATTTTTATTTTTCATTGGTGATATGTAGAGCGGATTTCCTAATCCGCACTAAATTGTTAACGGATTTGGAAATCCGTGCTACTTTTTCTCCGCATTTTGAGACACAGCATTCCCATACCACACCAATACCAGCAAGGTGTAGAATAGCCAAGACCACCAATAAGGCTACAGCCTGATTAGTATCAAGTCAAGGGGAAAAATCCAACAATATTAAAAGCGGGGACGCTTTCAAGAAAGAAAAATTTCAGGAGGAGGAGTTGTAATTTCCGGGTGATGTATAGATAGGTAATCTTCAGCATGTAAGACTTTTATTACAGAAGCTGAAACTTCAGTTTTTGGAACGTACAAACTCATTTGGAATTTATCGTTCTTGTCTTTCTTGGTCTCTTCTTCTGTGTCAGCCTCATCAGAACTGCAAAGTTCGATGAGTTCTGATTCTGAACCTATCAGCCAATAGCAACACGAAACAGCAGTGGCCCATATTTGGCCCACAAGCACTACATAAATAATGCTTTTTAGAAATAAATGATATGTAGAAGCTTTTTTCAAGTCAGAATAAACCATCCCGAAACAAAACCATCGGGACAAAGACTGTAGGTTTTAATTTTTTCAATGCACGTGTCAGGGAATTGAACCCAGCTTAAATTAAGTCTAAATTTTTGGGCTGCAAAGCTAACCATTTAGCACTAATATAGTTTACTATTTTTTATTTAGCTTTTTTACATGCTGAGAACGGGAACAGCCACCTGCACTTTAGGTTTGAGCGATTGCTAATTACAACTTGGGTAAGGGATGCTAATCCCTATATAAAGGTAGCAACTATTGGAAAGCTGTCGCCTTTGATACAAAAGCACAGGGCGCAGCTTGCACAATTAATCATTGCTCATTCTTATCAGATTTAAGTCATGGAAATCAAAACTAAAATCAATATTCGGTGAGATGCCTTTCATTTTGATACTCTTGGCCTTTCCTTCTTCGTCCAAACCAAACATGGCGAAAGCATCTGCATTCATATCTTGATATTCCCACTTTACAGCAAAAGTATTCGCCTTATAAAAATGCATGGCTCCATTTAATTTTGGAGACCGATGAGATTTCATCCATAATTGATCTCCCTTCTTTAGCACTTCTACCTTCCCAAACCATTGGTCTTCATATATTCCGATAAAATTATTTTCATTAATATGCGAATCGTCTGCAACCTCTACCGTTTTCCAGACTTGCTGCGTTACAGAATCCCCTTTTATTTTGCGGGATTGAAAATAGAATGCATATTTATCGACCCAACCAAAATCATCCAATCCTAAATAATCATCAATAATTGCTTTGGATACAGCATTAAAAATACCAGCCCCATCATCACTTGTATTTGTTAATATCACAACACCAAGATTTAAATCTGGAATCATGACCGTTTTTGACAGCATTCCTGGCAAGCCTCCAGTATGTTGTACGACCATATTTCCTTTTATATCCGATAATCCCCAACCCAAACCATAACCTGAAAAATGCGAATTATATCGGGGGTTCGCATCTGCATTTAAAACCGTATGAATTTTCCACATTTCACGTTGGCTGTTTTTCGTAAAAAGGGTATCATTTAAATTATCCCCGTATTTTCCACTGTTCAAATGCACCATCATCCAATTACAGATATCATCAACATTGGAATATATTCCACCTGCGGCACCATTAATCATTTCTTCAAAATTAGGAAGCGCATTTAATATTCCAGTCTCCGAAGAATGCGGTGTAGCTAAATTATCATGATCTTTTATTTTATCTAAGGCGGCATAAGTATGATCCATATTTAAAGGTTCAAAAATTCGTTTTGCCACAAAATCCTCCCAGGTCATACCGGACACTCTTTTTATGACCTCGCCAGCAACAATATATAAAAGGTTATCATAGTCGAATTTTGTTCTAAATGCGGAGACGGGCTCAAAGTATTGGAAGCTCCCTAATAAATCATCAATGGTAAAATCCCCTCCATCAGGGAAAAACATTAAATCGCCAACCCCTAAACCCAAGCCGCTGCGATGTGTCAATAAATCTTGAATATTGAAATTTTCGGTCACGTAAGCATTGTACATTTTAAATTCCGGAATATGGTCTTTTACCTTATCTCCCCATTTCAATTTTCCTTCTTCTACCAGAATGGCCAATGCCGTTGTGGTAAATGCTTTACTGTTTGAAGCTATAGCAAAATTAGTGTGTTCATCCACAGGGCTGTTGGTCTTTACCGACTTTATACCATACCCTTTTTCATGAATAATTTTGCCATCTTTTACAATCCCCACCGATACGCCTGCTACATTAAATTTGCTCATTGCATAATCCACAAGAGAGTCGATCTTTGGCGAAAAGATCTGTCCAAAACAAAAATTGGACACCAATAACATGGCCAGTATGGGCAGCGTTGATTTTAGTTTAAATATTTTCATTTTGTTTTGTTTGCTTTTAAGATGCAGTTAAGTAGTCGAGTTTAAATAACTTCCGCTTTTCTCGGCTTCTTTATCTGAATTACTGCGTTAAAAAAAGTTTGCGTAGCTCCACTATGCTCACTTTTTTTGCCTTGTACTTCAGAAAAATAAGCTCGACAAAAACTGGAAAATATTTAAACTCGACTACTAAAAATATATCTACCGTATTAATTTAATTGCATTCCTTATATAGGTGAAATATTAAGTTGTGAAATAGTTTTTATGGCGTGTATTTCAAATTGCAGAATTCATTAGCATTACGTTGCCTCCCAGTGTCGGACGCCTCCGAAGGCGTCGGACACCAAGGGCATAAAATTGGGAATATTGGCTACCTTCGTTTTGAGTTACGTCAATTCCAATACTATCATTGTAAACAGAAAAATTAAGAAAAGCTTACACCCGGGGGTTATATTTTGTAATTGTGTAAAACTACTATTTTAAGTTTATATTTTCCAAAATATAGCATAACTCCAGATGGAATATGAACTTGGGTATCAATAGAAAAACGCTTAATTTTGACTGCGATAAAAATCCCAACAAACCCAAAACCCACACTTTTAATGATCGGTCAAAAAAAACTCCTCCAACTTATATTGCCGCTGCTGAAATCTCACGGTAAGGTTTACAAAAAACACCAACACATTTTTGCAAAAAGGGCGGAAGGTGGGGAAGCCATTCAGACTATCACGGCAGATGGCCTTGAAACAAACAACATCGCAGTAAATGGAGATTTCATCGTAAAAAACCAAACCAGCGCTGCGGAAATGTACATCCTCACTGAAGATAAATTTAAGGCCAGATATGCTTTTTTGAAAGAAAGCGAAGATGGGTTTTCGGAATATATTCCCACTGGCGTTATTCATGCCATCGAAATGACCCCTACCCTGCTCAAAGCACAGGACTGGCCAAATGAATTTCATTTTGAAGCACCGTGGGGCGAACAAATGGTGGTCAAGGAAAATGATTTCCTGGCCTGTCCGCCTGAATTGAATGAGGTTTACAGGATTGCCAGAAAGGAATTTTTTGAAACGTATGTGGAGTAATAGAATTTTGGGACAAACTTCCTGAAAGTTCTAAACTTTCAGGAAGTTGAAAACCAATTCAATCGTCTTTCAAATTCTCCACAGGGTTGGCAAACGCGGCACGGATGGTCTGCGAACCGATCGTCACCATGCCTAAAATGACCAGTGCCGCCACCCCTGGCACAAATACCCATGCGCTCAATGAAATCGAATAGGCGAAGGACTGCAACAGTTGGCTGCCAATCAAAAAACTGGCAGGAACAGCTACTAATATCGCTATCAAAAGAAGGAGGGCGTAGCCTTTAGACAACTGGTTTATCAAATCCATGGCGCTGGCACCGATGACTTTGCGGATGCTAATTTCTTTGGCCTTGGTTTCGACGGAATAAATCGCCATGCCAAGCAGTCCAAGGCATGCGATGATGATCCCAAGTGTACCAAAATAGCCGATGACTTTTGCAACTTCTTTCATCTCTACGAATGTCTCGGCAGCTGCTTCATCATAAAAATTATAGGTGAGATCACGTTCTGGATCTACTTGCTTCCAGGCACGCTCTAAGGCTGCAACGGTGGCAGGTATATTGGCATCATTCACCGTGAGGTGCATGACCGATAATTGCTTAGGATTGTAGCGAAGGAGCAGCGGTTCTAAGTTGTAAACCAATGGTTTATACAAAAAATCTTTTAGCACACCTTTTACCGAAACCCGTGTACTATCTTCCAAGATCAATGCCTGGCCGATGGCTTCATTTGCAGATCCCAGTCCAAACGTTTCCAAGAAGTTTTCATTGACAATCGCAAACACTTCCTGTTGCTGAGAAGGGTTTTCCGGAAAGTCCTCCCCTGCTATTATTTCGAGGTTGAAGTTTTGAATATAATGGTGGTCAACCACGTAGTCCCGGACAGCTATTTTTTCATCCTCGGCATTCACTCGGATGTCCACCTTGCCATCCTGCCACGTGCCCATGAGGTGCGACGAGGCACTGACGTTTTCCACTTGAGGCAGTTGGCTGAATGCAGTAGCAAGTTTATTATACGAATTGCCGAACATCGTTACATTCACAACGTCTTCACGGTCAGCCCCAAAGTTTTCAGTTACGGCAAAATCAAGTTGTTTCCATGCGATGGACAGCACCAAAATGAAGGTCAAAGAAATCGAAAATTGAAAAACAATCAACGCTTTGCGCAAACCGATCCTCCGGAACAACTTCACGTTCTCCAATTTTTGCATGACTGATAGTGGGCTGAATTTTGACAAAACAAAAGCAGGTAATGTGCCTGCAATCAATCCAATGACAATACTAAAAGCAAAAAACAAAGCCACAACCTGCGTATCAATTTCAAAGGAAACATCGGAAGAAGCAAACAATTGAAGACTATTGAAACCTGGGATCAGGAATTCAAGCATTAAATATCCAAGGCCCAATGCGAACAACGACACCAATAGAGCCTCACTAATGAACTGGCCAAAAACTTGTCTGCGGGATGCCCCCATTACTTTTCGCACCCCTACTTCTTTGGCCCTGGTCAATGAACGGGCTATGGACAGATTAGTATAATTGAAGCACGCCGACAGCACCACGATGATGCTCAACAGAGAAAAAAACCAAAGCACCTGCACTGGGAATGCATTTCCCATGCTGTTGGAATAGATGGTTCCTGGGGTGATAGCATCCAATGCCTGTAAGTGAAAATTATATCCCCTATCCCTCGATTCCAGTACCAAATCTTCGTATTGCGTATTTGAAATATCAGCAAGGGCCGTCCCTAACGAGGCCTTTCCCTCCCCTTCTTTCAGCCTGATAAAATTATAAGCTGTGTAATAATCCGTCCAAGTCCCGGTGACATTTCGGGAATCGGGCAATTTATCCAGTGCTATCTGCGTAGAAATCGAACCAAGCGCATCAAACTCCATATGGGTTTTTCCAGGGAATTCAGCCAATACGCCAGTTACTTTGAATTTGGTTTCATAGGCCGGCATTTCAAGTTCCTGACCAATTGGGTCGGAGTTCTTAAAAATCCGCTCCGCAAATTCTTTGGTGACCACCACCGAATAAGGATCGGCAAGTGCAGTATTTGGGTCACCTGCTTCCAACTCAAAGCCAAACATTTCAAAGAATGAACCATCCGTAAAAAGACCGCTGCCCGAAATGAGGTTGTCATTCTTCCTGACATTACTACGAAATGTCCTAACCAAGGGCGTCCAAAGTTCCACTTGCGAATAATTCTCTTTTAAAGCCTGTCCCACGATAAATGGCGAAGTAGCATATTGCTCGGTCCCTCCATCCTTTCTGACCGGGGTCGTAATAATACGGTAAACCTGATCTGACTCAGGATGAAATTTATCGTAATTATGGGCATCTTTTATCAACATGATGCAGAGCAAACAGACCGAAAGGCTAGCTGCCAATCCAAATATGTTGATAAACGAAAAGCTCTTGTGCTTCAATAAATTTCGGAAGGCGATCTTGATATAATTCTGTAACATGACTTGAGTGATGAGCTTTGAGTTTTGATTAGATGCTGTTGATTACCATTTGGTTACATGAGGGGGTTTTATATAAATTTGAAAATGCAACGGATGTGCCAGACTGCGTAATTGCCTGACTAACTAACACTTATATTCTTTTACACTAATTCAGGGTGTACGTAAATGCATGCAGGGTGTCCAAAAATGAACTATTGCTTGGATGAGGAGTCAGGAGGTCAGGAGTCAGGAGGTCAATCAGAAAATGAAAAACGGGTTGTGGTGAATTCAAATGATTCATGGTAGGTCGCATTCTGCCCCGCACGTTGAAGCCCCCTTGACCCCTGACTCCTCTTCCCTGACTCCTCCTTAAAAAAATCCGATATTTGAACCATGAAAGTCATCAACCTAAAAGAAAAATTCAATCTCTTTTCGGAACATTGGTCTCCTAAAATCATTGGGGAACTGAATGGACAACACGTCAAAATTGCCAAAATAAAAGGCGAGTTCGTCTGGCACGACCATGCCAACGAGGATGAACTGTTTTTGATAATAAAAGGAACGCTAAAAATCGAATTCAGGGACAGGACCTTGGAACTGAAGGAAGGCGAACTGGCCATTGTGCCGAGGGGGGTGGAACACAACCCCGTCGCAGAGGAAGAAGTGTGGCTGATGCTATTCGAACCTATCAATACCAAGCACACGGGTGATGTCAAACATGAATTGACGGTGGAAAAATATGAGGAGATCTGAATTGGATTTTATCGCTCATTTACAAATCCCTACCCTATTCACTTTATCATCCACTGCGCAATGGTATAGCGCTCTGAAACATTGGAGGTGATGCCTTTGCGTATGGAAAGAGGGCAGGAAACTGTTCCCTAATTTCCCAAGGAATAAATTCAGGTTTGGCTTGAACTATTTTCAATTGCCCGCTTCAGGGTTTCGGGCCAATATCAATATCCAGTATGACGACGATTGGGATGTAGCTTATGGCATTTATGTCGGTAAGATTCCCGCCAGAACTATTGTTGATGTGGGTATTGGGTATAAATGGTTCAATTACTTTTCTATCGGTGTCTCAGCAACCAATGTCTAAGACAAAGGATACAGATCATTTCCCGGTTTACCTAAAATTGGCAGGCTGGTGCTGGTGAGGGCGGTTTATACTTTCGGTAATTGATAACTGAAATCGAAATCAGGGACAGCGCTTTGGTTCCCCCGGTGTCCGTCGCCGCGGTGGGCGTCCGACACCTAAAACCATATCGGCAAAGGTGTCGGACGCCCTTTGAGGCGTCGGACACCGGGAAGCAACAAATTGAGTCGCAACCTGATCGTACAGCACCCTCCTTATTTCAACTTACACACCACACGGCGATTTGCCAATCGCCCCTGTGGCGTTTCATTATTCTCGATAGGCTGGCTTTCTCCATACCCAGAAAAAGCTAGGACGTTTTCACCTACCCCTTTGAATATCAAATATTTATAAACAGCCTCCGCTCGTTTTTCTGATAAAATTCGGTTGTCTTCATCTGATCCCACATCATCGGTGTGCCCGCCGATCTCAGCTTTCAATGCTGGGTTTTCCAAGAGATATTCAGCAAGGGCTTTCAATTCGGGAAGAGCTGCTGGCAGCAAGTCCCACTTGCCGGTTTCAAAATTCACGTTTTTGAAAACATACACACTTTTATCAGCAAGGGCCTCGCTGATGACCGACTTAGCCGTTGGCATTTCCGTCAGGGTCACACTGATATCGTCAATGAGGTAATAAGCTATGCGTTTTTTCTTTTCTGCAAAACCTGTCTGAGCTAGGTTGAAAGCCGTGATGTCATTGTTGTTTGGGATGGAGACTTTCGTGTTTTCATCTTTAAAAAAATTGCCGACAATAAAAAACAGGAAGGCCCGGTCAGGGACAAAAGTTGCACTCAATTTTATCCATTCCCCATGCTGGGTCACGATCGGTTCTTTGAAAAGCACCTGGGGTTTAAAACCATCCCGTGGATTCCAACGTGGCTTGCTGTACAAAAAGCAAAACCCCAAATTACCTGCCGAGGTGGGGACAATGGGATGGCCTTCCGAATACAATCTTTCCAAATGGTCGATGGCTGTCAAATCTGCTTGTTGAATAAAAAATTCTACCCGATATGCCTTCCCAGGTTCTAAAGGAAATCGCAAGCTTCCAGCAATAAACTCGTGGAAATCATAATATTTACCAAGGTCAACTGCCGGCAGAAAATTGATAAGACCAACTGCATGATTGCCAGAGTGGGGTTTGGGGAAATGGCATTCACCAAAATCATCAGGCTCCCAAATGATATAATCAGGCGTCATCCCTTTCCAGGTCCACCACCCAACTGTTGCATTATTGAATGACATACTATTGGAAGCATAGGAGCAGGGTGGAAATGAACTCTTGGGTTTAGCTTTTTCGAAACTCGGATTGAGGACAAGGTTATCATTTTGGCAAAATGATAAAAAGGGGAAAAGCAGAAGAATGATCAAATGTTTCATTGGTCTATATTAATACCGAAAACGAAAAACTGCAAAAAAGTTACAATGATGTATTTCAAATTGCTGGTTACCCTCCTCAAGGAATTGTCCCTGGTGTCCGACGCCTCGGAAGGCGTCCGACACCTTTTATCCTGGAAATAGTTTAGGTGTCAGACGCCCTTTGAGGCGTCGGACACCGGGGATATAGTTCCTTTATTGACGCTGCTAATATATTGAAATGCACGTAAGTCTCAAGTTATCCAAACCTAAAACTTAGCAATAATTTTAAGAAACCCAATTTCTTTACGAGTTTTACCCACCACAAGAGGCCCCAGTTAGCAAAAAGCAAATTGAACAACCCAAGGAATATTTTAATCGTTATTTTCAAAAACAATACATGATACTCCGTTCTGATAATCTGATAAAAAAATATGGCGAGCGCACCGTTGTCAGGAACGTTTCCTTGGAGGTAAAACGAGGTGAAATAGTTGGCCTGCTTGGACCTAACGGAGCTGGTAAAACTACTACCTTTTACATGGTGGTTGGGTTCATAAAACCCAATGGTGGCAGGGTGTTTTTGGATAGCAAGGACATTACCAGCCAACCAATGTACAAAAGGGCAAGGCTGGGAATTGGTTACCTGCCACAAGAACCATCTGTATTCAGAAAGCTAAGCGTAGAAGACAATTTGAAAGCAGTTTTGGAGATGATGCCAATTTCAAAGGAAGAGCAAAATCAAAGGTTAGAGGGTTTGATCGATGAATTCGGCTTAGAAAAAGTTCGCAAGAATGCTGGAGATACTTTGTCTGGCGGAGAACGCCGTCGGACTGAAATCTCTCGGGCGCTGGCATCTAATCCCAATTTTATTTTACTTGACGAACCCTTTGCCGGCATTGACCCGATTGCAGTGGAGGACATTCAAAACATTGTCTATAAACTGAAAGCCCGCAACATCGGTATCCTCATCACCGACCACAATGTTCAGGAAACTTTATCCATTACCGACCGCGCTTATCTGATGTACGACGGAAGTATTTTACGGGATGGCACTTCTGAAGAGTTGGCGGCCGATGAACAGGTTAGGAGGTTGTACCTGGGGATGAATTTTGAATTGAAACGGAAAGTGATGGGTGAAACAAACTGACTTGGCTGCAACCTTTTGAAGAGATTTAGGCTCTTAATAATTGAGAAATTGAGAAATTGAGAAATTGAGAAATTGAGAAATTGAGAAATTTAAAATCAAACGCAATGAAAAAGAAAATCTTCAGCATGCTGTTCGCAATGGCTTTTCTTGGATTGGCTTATGGGCAAGACAAACCTGTAAAATTTACGGTAGAAGTGAGCACTGATTCCATTTTGATGGACAATTACTTTGAAGTAAAGTTTATACTCGAAAATGCAGACGGACAAAACTTTGAAGCACCGGATTTATCAGAAAATTTCAATGTGCTCAGCGGACCAAATTTCTCTACATCCATGAGTATGATCAATGGCGATGTGACCCAAAGCATGACCATTAAATACTTCCTCGAACCAAAAGATATTGGTGCCTATTACATTCTGCCAGCCAATGTGGAAACGTCCGATCAGGTTTTGGAAACGGCGCCATTGGAAGTGATGGTCGTACCAAACCCAGATGGCATCAAACAATCCCCAATGCGCAGCAACGATCGTTTACTTTTTGAATTCGGTGATCCTTTTGATTTTGGCGGATCCTTTCCAGGGTTCGATATGGAGATGCCATTCGACCTGAATAAATTGCTGGAACTGGATGAATCAGCACCCCAGCAACCTGCACCAAAAAAAGAAGCACAACCTAAAAAGAAGAAGCGGAAAACGACCAGGATTTAGCCACGAATTTTCTAAGTTATTTCTGAAAATTAACGCACAGCGGCAAGCTGGATAACCTAAAAAGGATTGAAACAATACGGTTTTAATTCTTTTTGGTTTACGCCACAATTTCCTTGTATTTTAGAAACTATCCAGTTCCTGCAACCTATACCCTTCAATTATCTTCACCAAATTTTCGCCAATATTATCGTCTCCCCCAAATCCATTGTTCTGAAAAGCGTTGGCATAATTGATGTAATTTCCTCCCTTTAGATTGCTGTAATTGGCATCCAAATATTTGCTAAAATCCCTGAAACTAAGCCAGGCAGATTCGTATTTACGGTAACTCTTTCCCTGAAATGAACGACAGGCATTCTTCCAATCACTATTACATGGCAAGGCAAAATGATTAGCGCCCTGAATTGCCATATCCCTTTTCCCAGCACAACTTTGGTGAAGCCCCATTGCAAGAATGACCGATGCAGGGATTGAAAAACGATCCTGCTCCGCTTTGGCAACTTCTGCAAAACGCTGTAAATACTCGTGTTTTGTGGCCTCATTGACCGTGTTTAGTTCAGCAATTGGGTTTCGTTCAGCTTTGCGTCCGCCGATGAAAGGAATTTCTAAACGATCCAATTTCCCAGATGTACTTGCTAATTGCGGAATGTTTTCGGTAATCTTTTCGGAGGGCTTCTTTTTCACTTGTCGCTGCTCCGTATTTTCAGGCATCTGCACCAAAACCTGAAAACTGAGATGTTTGATGAAGAACAAATAAAACCCCAAAACAACCAATGAAAGTTTGAACCAATTTTTTTGAACAAAGGCAATTGCCTTTACAAAGTATGCTTCCGTATTCATCACATTAAGTTTTTATTATTTTGGTACTGTTTGAATTAATAGTGCAAATATAAAACAAATTGTTTTATAAATCAAATTGTTTTACATTTTTATTTTTTCGGAAATTGGGCTAACTTGCATTGTTTTCAATCAGAAGCCAGCTTGGCCATTAAAATTTATTAGAATGGACGTGCAAACAATCAAACTTGATTTAATAAACGTACTGCTCAAGACGAATGACATTAGCCTACTTTTCAGGGTCAAGAATTTACTGATTCCTGAATCCGCAAAAAACAAGGATGATGAGATCATCGGCAGGCATCCTGACGGAAGGGCAATGACCAGAAAAGAATTATGGGAGAGCATTGAAATATCTGTCCGCCAAATAGAAAAAGGGGAAGCAATAAGCCATGAAGATTTGATCAAGGAATCAGAAACCTGGTGACATGAAAATCATTTGGACAAGACTCGCCACAGGCAACCTGAAAGAGATGTGTGAGTATAAGAAGCGCTTCAATAAATCCAAAAATGTTCGACGTTCCAGGAAATCCGTGTTTGATAAAGTATCCAATTTGAAAAAATTTCCAAAGATTGGCATTAAAACGGAAAGCAAAATACTCAAAGACATGGATATGGAGTTTAGGAAAATCGTCCATGACCAGTACGGTATCATTTATATGCTTGGTAACTCAAATATTTATATAGTCCGCATTTTTGATTCAAGGCAAGACGACGAAAAGAAAATATTTTAATTCTCCCCTTCCGCACCCACATTCACCACGATCCTTTCATCCCTGTTTGCCAGTTCCCAAGTAGTATAAAAAACAAGCTTGGTGATATTTTCCATTTTGTCAAACAGGATCTTGTCAACTGTATCAGTTGTCCGATGATAATCAGCATGAACACCAGAGAAAAAGAAAATAGCGGGAATGCCTTTTTTTGCAAAATTGTAATGGTCACTCCGATAGTAAAAACGGTTGGGATCGTTCTTAGCATTATAAGTATAATCCAAATCAATATTCGTGTATGCCGAATTCGCAGCCTCATTAATATCGTGCAAATCTGTGCTGAGACGATTGGAACCAATTACATAAATATAATTGGCATCGTCGTGCTTTTTATCAATCCGGCCAATCATGTCGATATTCACATTGGCAACGGTGTTTGCTATCGGGAAAACAGGGTGTTCAGCATAATATTCTGAACCCAAAAGCCCTTTTTCCTCACCACTTACCAGCATGAAAAGTACACTGCGCCGTGGCCCGTCCCCTTTCTTTTTCGCCTCCACAAAAGCTTGCGCCAAGTCCATTACGGCACTTGTGCCCGTGCCGTTGTCATCTGCGCCGTGGTAAATGGATTTGCCTCTCATGCCAAGGTGGTCATAATGTGCCGTTACCACGACCACTTCGTCTTTCAAATCAGGGTCGGAACCTTCCACAAAACCAAGCACATTCGAACCCAATAATTGTTTCATTTTTTTAACTTGAACAATGTCAATTTCACTTGGTAAAGCGAGGCTCTTCGCCTTACCCTTCTTTCGGATGGCATCTCTTTTTTTGACAAATTCCGTCATTCGATCTCCAACGATAAATTTAGCTAAAGTGCTGGAAATGAACATGTTGTTAGCGTATCGATTTTCTGCCATCCCACCTGCCCCCATTTTCATTTCAGAACTCAATAGGGTACTTCGATATTTTGAAACATTCCGCTTGATGTCGGGATCAATTATCAACACCATGGCGACACCATGTTGGTGAGCCACTTCCAATTTCTTGAGCCAATCGGTGGACCAGGATGACAATTCCTGCGTACCGGTAAGGTGCGATTTTCCATTCTTCTTGGCCGGTTCATCAGCGTAAATCAATATTGTTTTTCCTTCCACATTTTTACCCTTGTAATCACTGTACTTAGGATCATCGATTCCATATCCCAAAAAGACGACTTCATCGGTTTTGAGGGAAGGTAAACTGGTGTTGGTTGAAGGCATCGAATAAAAATCTATCAGATGACGGAACTTCTTTCCATTGATCGAGAGGTTGATCTGTCCGTTGTCCCACGACTCGGAGGTAAAGGCGATATTTTGCAAATAACTGTTGTCATCGCCTATGGCCGGAAGCCCCAGTTTTTGGAAATGTTCGGCAATAAAATCAGCCGCTTTCCGCTGTCCTTCCGTGCCTGTTTCACGTCCCTCAAATTCATCGGAGGCCAAAACTTCCAGATAACTTTGCATATCGGCAGCAGTAATGGTCGCTGCGTAAGGTGGGGCGTTGTAGGTTGCAGTCAAATCAGGTTTTTTCTCGGATAAATCAAATGCAAGTTTTGCATCCAATTGTGCCTCCAGGCCTGTAAAACCACAAAAGGAAAATAATAGAAGAAATATATTTTTCATGCTGAATCTTTTGGAAATGAATTTTTGATAGAGACAATTCAAACGCCCGATTGTTGCCTGCATTGCCCCTTTCAATCCTTTCTGTCCTGCGCATTTCGCCAGGTTTGGTCAACCATTGGCCCCAATTTGTTTCCCCCATCAGATGAAGGTGAAGATGAAAAACAAATTGCCCACTGTCTTCATTGGTATTGAACGCGAGGCGGTAACCTATTTCGGCAATTCCTTGCTCCTTGGCAATTTTTTGAGATGCAAGCACCATTTTACCGATCAATAATGCCTCCGTATCCTAAACATCATTAATGGTTGGAATCCGTTTTTTTGGGACAATCAAGAAATGGACAGGAGCTTGGTTGCCAAGTGGCTGGAAAGCAATAATTTCATCATCTTCGTAAATAATGTTGGCTGGAAGTTCCCGATCAACGATCTGCTCGAATGGGGATTTGACTGGCAGTTTTTGGTTTTTTTTGAGTTGGTACGCTTCTGATTGTGCATGGGTGAAAATGGAGGAGAAAAGGAATGATAACAGCAATAAGAATTTCATCTGAAATGCAATTTCAGGCAAAGGTAGGGAAGGGAAAGGGTTAAGGAGAAATTCTTTTGCTATTGAGATAGGGAATCAAAGCTACCTGTTGGCAATCTTTATTCAACGGTGGTAATTTCGACGTGATTCAGATAAATTAAAGCCAGTTGCATTCTGCCACTCCGGGCGTCCGTTCTTCCAACAGGGTGGGAATTAATTCCCACCCTGTTGGAAGAACGGACGGTAAGGAACTTTAAAACCCAGTGCCTGTCAGGTAATTTTCGCCACTATCTTATTTCACTACCATTCTCAGCCGAGCAGCCAATCACAAGCAACCGCACTTCCGTCCCCATAACTTCGCCATTATCATCAACCAATTCTTTGACTGACAATTTTTGATTAACACCTGCTGTGCCGGATAATAACTGCAACCGTTTTTTTGTGATTTTCATGGCCATAGACTTATGATAGTGAATAGTTTTTTCTTTCAGCCTTTTAGACGTGTCGATCCCAATTCCGTTGTCTGTAATAGTAACGAGCAAGCAGTTGTTCTTTGGTTCTAAATTTACCGTTATATGGCCTTTTCTACTTACGGGCCGTAAGCCATGCAGGATCGCATTTTCGATAAATGGCTGTATCAACATCGGAGGCAAGAAAACACAATTAGGTTCTAATGAAGCCTCCAATTTAAATTCATAATCAAATTTTCCGTTGAATCGTAATTTTTCCAGTTCAAGGTATTGGCTGAGCATTTCCAATTCTTGTTCCAATGTAATTTTAGGTACACTAGAATAGTGCAAGTTCAAACGAACGAGGCGGGAGAAAGTGGATAAGTATTGCACCGATGATATCTTATCGCCCCTCATAATAAAACTTTGGATAGAATTCAGGACATTGAATAAAAAGTGTGGGTTCATTTGCGAGCACAGCGCTGCTTGTTCCAGTTCCCTTATTTTATGTAAGGTTTGATAATCCATATCATGTCTCGATTTTTTCTCCTTGTATGACACGAACAAAGCCAATAAAAACATGGCAAGACCTGATCCCAAAAACCAGGGTTTCCATACTTTTTGTTTGACCACCGACAGTGATTTTGTAAAAAATGAAAAGACTTTTTCGACAGGAAAGTAAAACCCAAATTGGGACACCCCAGCATGTTCCACTTCCTGAAAAGAAAGGGGAATTGGGTTTTCCAATTTTATTGAATTTGTCACCGGGTTAATGTCAACCACGGGGAAATACAACATCCAAAACCCCAGCCATATTAGTATGTAAGGGAGGACTCGTAACATAGGTTGGCTTTTTCGATGATAACAAAAATAATTCGGGAACAGCAGGAGCAGCAGTGGCTGCCATTTGCTGCCACCACTACCACCAGCCCATTTGGATTTCCAAGGAAAGGCTTTGGGTGTTTGAATCAGTCTTTTGTGGCTCCAGCGCTTTGCCCCTTTTGGGTTATTCACTTTTTTCACCCAAAGCAATTGGGTCTGGATGTCTCCATTAAATCGTAAAACTGTTTCTTTACGGGCCCTCCCATTAAAAGATATGATCCAATGAGACGGCTCACACAAACGCAAGTGGGGCTAAACGCCTCACTTGCCGTTTTATGCTTTGTTCTTCACTGCTATCTTTTTATTGACATCTACCTCCTTGATGAAGTTTTATATTCAATCCTAATGAGTTATTCATATTATAATCTACGAGAAAATCATTACCTTCTTTAGCATATATATTAGATTCAACCATGTTTTTTTTAATTCTCCTTCCAGGTATAGGACAGGATTGTTTCACTTTTTTAGTATTTGTCTTCTCATATGGTTGAGTTGAATGTGGAGGGCTTTCAGAATTTTCACAATGGCAACAACCGTGGGAAAATAAGGAACCCCATGGATTACATGTGCCATCATTTGAATATATTAACCCAGAATTGGTAAATCCCAGTTTATCTGCCTTTGTTTTTTTATACCCTGGTAGATTTCTTCTTTTTTTCTTGAATACAACAACATTTTTTATTCTTTGCCATCCTAAAATCTTTGAAACAATAAATTTATGTTTTACTCTATATCCATTATCAGTATATTTTTCCGTATCTCGATCACGTTTTCTACAGCATTCAACGCTAGTTAACTCAATTTTAAAAGGTATCTTACAACCACAACCGTCTTTATCTACTTCTAAATTTCCGGAATAAATGCCAGGATCATCAAATTTGATCCAAGGATCTCTATGCCATTTTTTCAGAAATTTCTTTTTTGCATCACTAGGAAAGTCCCACACGTATTGACCAAAATTTGGAAAATTAACGGCACCATCATGATCCAATTGAACCCAACCATCTGTGCAATATTTTATATCAATATTTGGTCGACAATCTTCTAATATTAAAGTGTATATATCCGAAGATGTGCAATGACTGCCATCAGCGGTTGTTGTGCTTAAATCAACAGTAACATTGTAGATTCCAGCGGAATTGTAATTATGTGTTGGGCTTCGTAAATTAGATGTGGAACCATCACCAAAATTCCATGAATAAGTTGTATTTGAACAAGCACCGATTAAGTCTACTTCAAATGTAACAGGAATATTGGTTGGATCATTAAAACAACCCCAATCTACATCAGATATTTCTATTGAGCAACTTGAGTTAGAAAGGATTTCAACTGGTTTTAAAGTTTCAACTTTACATCCCTCACTGTCAGTAATTTCAAGTTTAACATTATATACTCCTGCTTGCGCATGTAGAATATTAGGTGGATTTACACCAAAATATGGATTTTGAGCAGGAGATGGGGGGCTAGAGAGCAGAGTTGTTCCATTTAAATCATAAAAAGTCCACTTGTAACTTACAGCTCCCTCAGATTGATCTGAAAATGATACTTTCATTTCACAATCAGCTTGTTTTGTATTAAAATCAGCATTTGGAATAGTAATCTCTAAATCTTCAATAGGATCTGCTGTAATAATTATATCCTCCCCATTACAGTTTATGACAACCTCGATGTCATAGTTTCCTGTTTCGGTAAAAGTATAGTTCTTTAAATCTTCAATTTTTTTACTTTCTGAATTCAGTATACTTCCACCTTGACCAAAAATTCCTCTTTTTTTAATTATTTTCCAGTTAGCGAAACAATTACACGAATTTATACCAGGTATATTAGCTGCATCAATACCATCCACCATGATTTTGAAAGTGTAATCTTTTGCTCCTGGAATCGAAGCAGAACAATTATGGTTTACTTCTTTTATTTCGGCGAACGACGTCTCATCTAATGGACAATTATCATCTTGTATTGAATATAGCGGAATAAATTCTGTCGTTACACCTATTTGATCACAAGGATCATCCCCTTTTTCGTTTCTAAATATATCATTACGATCTTTAAATGATTCTTCAGAATTAAGATCATAAATCCGAAATTTTTGAGGATTTGATTTTTCAAAATTGGCTAACTGTTCTACTGTTTTAATTCGAATCAAAGTTTTAATAAGAGCATCTGGATTATTAGACTCCTTTATTTCTATTAATGTATCAATATTATAGTATCTGTAGAACTTATCATGAATTTTAAACATTTTTTCATTCGTTATCATTGCATTTAACTCATCATCAATGAATCCTTCATGATTTATTTCTTCTTCATTGTCTACTTTTTTTAATCGTTCATCATATTGATCGAATAAAGATTCATATCCTTCAAACATTTTTGAATACCCTCGTAAAAATGCTGACTCTGAAAGAGTATCAATACTTTTGTTATTTACTAACTCCCACTCATTTTCTGCCGTCATTGAGCTCAAATAGTCATAAATCTTGATAAAAGCCTTTTTAGATCTGTATTTTAAAATTCCGTTTTCATTTTTAACGTTTTCTTTAATAAATTTTTCTATTTTAAAGAAGTCATAAGCTATAGGTAAAGGATAGACTTCTGGGTTGATTTTGCAGGGAGTATCAATTATAATTGTACATTCGACCTCTCCATTTTTATTTATCCATTGTACTTCAACCTGCTGATTGCCAAAATAATTAGGGTTAACCCAGATTTGAAAATTACCATTTATTGGAACGCCAATCGGCACATAATTACTATTTACCGGCTTCCAAATAATCAGATTAGGATTAAAATTTTGATTAAAATTATTACTTACTGATGCTAAGAGGAATGTGGTATTGATAGGTTTAATCCTTATTTCTGTAAAATTACCACCAGCATTGTATAGAAATAGTTGATGGGAGCAAGAATTCTTGAGTATCTCTAATTTATCTTCTATTTCTTTTGGAATGCCTTTAATAGAATTTGGACATCCAGTTAGAATGAAAAAGAAAAAGAATAAAAAAGAAAAGAATAAAAAATTGTTTTTCATGATGTTAGAGTTTTATGTTAGGAATAATTAATAAGTGGTGCAGAACATCTGTATACAGATAACTATTCCGTATATTCCGCTATTTCGGTTTGCAAATTGCCGAATACAATATTTATAAATAAGAATCCATTCCCCCATTCCTAACATTTAATCTCAATTATGATAGAAATAGGTTATTATCGATTTTACAAAACTTAATGAGCCATTTTCAAGAAAGGGAAAGCAGGAGCAGCGATGGCCTCCTATAGCTGCCACCACTACCACCAAGCCCATTTGGATTTCCAAGGGAATAGCATTGGGTGCTTGAATCAGTTTTTTGTGGCTCAGCTGGTTAGCCTGGAGAATAAAAATGTTTCAACATTTGAAGATAAATGTTGGAGATCATCTTTCAGTGGCCCAAATCCTCTGGGGAAAAGACCATCCTTCTGATCCGTTTGGAATTTTCATTTGGTATCAATTTATTTGATGGTTCAAATTTCTTGAATAAATAATTCATAACAAAAGATAAATAGCATATTTTGTCAGCTTTGTTATATCATATAATATTATTATTAACTAATATTAATAATTGATTATCAAGGTTTTAAATCAATTATTAATATACATTTTGTCATTCCAAATTAACGTTTTGAAGTCCACAAAATTAACCGCAACCATACAAACCTTTTCCCAAGCGGAGTTCAATGAATGGAAAAAGTTCCTGTTGTCCCATTTTTTCAACACCGATACGAACCTGTTGAAAGGTTACGAGGTAATTGCCAAATACTTTCCGGCACTTGATTCACCAAAATTCACCAAAGAAAAAATCTACGCGAAAGTGTTCCCTGGCCTCCCATGGAACGACGCCAAATGGCGGAACCTATCTTCCAAACTGGTGAAAACGCTGGAAATGTACCTGAGCGTCAGCGAATTGAAAAGCAATCAGTTTGAACAAAAAAAGCTATTGGTCAAATCCCTCGGCAAACGGAATTTATATCCGATTTTTGAAAAAGAAATAAGGTCTTTAAATCAAGAGTTATCACAATCCATTCCACAGGATTTGAGCACCTTATTGGATCAAGCATTGTTGAACCAGCTTTTATACGACCACCCATTGACCGATAAAGTAGGCAATTTTGAATTGCTGAACACTTCGAAAAAACAAATGGAAGACTATTACTATTCCCAACAAATAAGATGGTCTTGCGAAAAACTCGTGCTCAATACCATGCGGAAAAGGGATGATGAAAACAAAGCCCCTGAAGCAACAGCAAAACTTCCAACCACCGAAAAACCACTTTCTCTTCAACTCTATCAGGCTATCAATAATTTTTTGGATAATGGGACAATTGAAGACTACCTGAACTCCAAATTTTTCTTTTTGGAAAATATAGAAAACTTCACTTTAGCCGATCAAAAATTTGGATTGTTGCATTTGATTAATTTTGGCATCCGTCAAAATAACTTGGGGCACCACTCATATAGTGAGGACATTTTTGGGCTATATAAAAAAGGAATCGAACACCATCTTTTATTAAACCAAGGCCGCATGACGCAAACGACTTTCAACAATGTCGTTGCCAATGCTGCTGCGCTTGGCCATTTTGATTGGGCAAAAGATTTCATTGAAGGGTTTGAACGCTATTTATCTCCCAATATCCGGGAAAATGCAAGGGTGATAGCTTTGGCCAATCTTTATTTCCAACAAAAGGATTTTTCAACAGTCATTGATTTACTCATTCATTTCACTCCATCAAGTCTGACCAAATTATTGATCGCAAAAACATTGTTACTTAGGTCGTATTTTGAATTTTTCCTGAGCGACCACAGCTATTTTGAGCTGTTGTTAGCATACACTTTGTCTTTTGATAAATTGGTGAAACGGAAAAAAAGCATGCCCCAAAAAAGAATAACAGGATGCCTTAACCTTTCCGCTTCGATCAGGAAAATGTCAAAAGTAATCATTGAAAAAAAATGGGACACTGAGATTAAAAACGCTTTTTTGGAAGAAGCCAAAAATCAGGACATGCTCATTGGAAAAAAATGGCTCGTTGAGAAAATAAAATCATTGTGAAGCAGGCACAAGACCTGCCTCACAACATCTTGCCAAATATTTCAATTCCAAATATCGTCTTCAATTACTATGGTAGAGCTAACACTTCCACCACACACCGTCCTAAAATAGAATTCATAATCGCCATCCAGCAGTCCCGTGAAAGACGTGTTAGACGATGTGGCAGTACGGATGCTGCTCCTATAGTTATCGGCCAGGCGTACATACCATACCTCATATTCCACACAGCCCCCTGTGCAGTCGTCCCAATCATAAGAAATGGAGCCGCTCGCCTGGGAAGACACGCTTACATTGGCGGGGACATCGCAAGTCGTTTCACTTTCGTTCGCAAATACGAATACAAAAACGAGGGCAAGCAACATTGAAAAAATTACTTTTTTCATAACATAAATAATTTGGGGCAAGCCTATGTCAAGGTCACATTCAATGCTCATTGAAGGTTTTTTGAGTAGAGGCAGCCAAGGTTAATAAGTAGATATAGTTCTGTACTTGCATACCTTGGACAAGGCAAAGGATTCCTTTTCCCGTACCCATTGCCAAGCTTCCAAAAAGGCATTGGTCGGCCAGGTACACGGCTGTACACAAGTTTTTAAAATTTAACTGATTTTGTGTAAAAACCCCGATGCTTGGAAGGCCAATCCACACCGCAACACCCCGGCAGGATGCCGAGATGGCAGCAATTATGGAAGTGGAAACAACAGGCTATTCGGGTTGGTCCTTTGTTACTTGCCGGATTTATTTATCCAGCAAGAATTTTGAGAACCGAATTGGTTTTGTATATTGGAGCAGATTTGGAATTTAATTGCAGGAGATGGGAAAAGGTAATAGGGAAGAAAGGATTTTTTTGAAATTAATTATTTTATCCTTTTCTACTGGATCATAAATTAGTTTCTGTGCAAATGCCAATTGCACATTTTTAGTGGCAGAAAATGAAACCAGAAGTTGTACTTCTGGATTTGGAGTAGCCGGAAGTACAACTTCCGGTTACACACTTTCCGAATTCGAGATTTGATTTTATTATTATTTGAATAAACACTTTTACCAATGAAAAACAATAAATGGCTTATTAATAAAGTATTCCTAAATAGGATATTTATTATCGTTTTTTCTTTATTATTTTCTACAAGTATTATTTCTCAAGAGATAACAATCACACCAATCGCATCATCACCTTGCGACCATGAGTTCAGCCTTTTAATCAATACATCCAATGCTCCTTTTTCTCCAAACATCTCTGAGATTAGTTATTTTTGGTATTTCGGGGACGGGACTTGGTCAATCGTAAACGATCAAATAACTAATCTTCCAATTGACACACACACCTATGCCTCCTCAGCTTTTAATCCAATATATGTCGAAGTGACCCTTCTTTCAGGCTCTGGAAACTACGATGACGACGATTTGCCAGACAGGTATTATTTCTCAGGTGACGGAAATAGAATTTTTTCCTCAGCATCAACCTATACCACATCGTCAACAGGGTGTCCAACTCCTTTTCCTATCATTTGGAACAAACCAGAACCAGAAGTTTCAATTATGACAAACAGGTCCTTGGTAAATGAAGATATAGTCACATATATAATAAAATATTGCAACCCTTGTGCAGAGTTGTTGGACGGCGACCTAACATTTACTTATGATCCATCACAATTGGAGAATGAAACTCATTTCGGGACTTCTGCAATTGTTGAATCAATACCTGTTTCTCAACACGGAATAACCAATCAATCAGAACATACAGATACTTTAAATATTAGCAATCTACCACACAATGAATGTAAATATTTTTTAGTCCGCTTAAAAGTAAAGGATATTAATAGTGTTCAATCTGGTGACACCATTAAGGTTTCTGCAAAATTATCAAGCACTTCATGTTCGCCAAGCTTGGATTTGGATGCAGACCATGACCAGTTAGTTGTCGCTTCCCACGATCCAAACAGCATGTCCAGTAACCAAAACTTTTCTTGCGATGGCTCAAACCCCCAATTCACTTATGTCATAAAATTTCAGAATGATGGTCAAGCACCTGAGAATAAAATTACTGTGAGAAATTTCATTCCTGACTACTTCGATAAAAGCACCCTTCAAGTAACATATCCTAAAGATACGAATGGTGATCCTCCAATTACACATACGGATGCAGATACAGGTGAAAAATGTTGGAAATTAAACGGTGGTTACATCAAGAATGGTAAAATCAAAGGTACCGATCAACAGGGTTATCTAACCACCTTTTATGAAGAAGAAACAATAGATTATCTTATTTATACTATTTCCTTAAAAGACACAGCTTCTTTCAGAAATTGCGACGCTATATTAAACCAGGCAGAAATCATTTTTGACGACCAGCCTTCCATGTTTACTACTGTAGCCTCAACATATATTGGCTGTTATACTGATTCATTACAGTGCGACAGTTGTGGAACGACGAAAGAAGAATACATACATTTAGCTCCGACTCAAATATCGACTGGGTCTTCAACCACTCTTGATTTTGATGTAAACCTTCTTCCTGTTCCGGATAAAAACGAATATACTTACAAGTGGTATCCGTCTTATGGGTTGACCAATACCACTAACGAAAGTACAAATGCTTCACCAATTAAAGGTATGCATTATTATTTAGTAGCTACAAATGGCTGCAGTAGGGTAATTTTTCATTTTCCAGTAGAAATCACAAACCCTCCTGGCCCAATCGTTCCTCCCTGGGTGTTGGTTCTGACAGGTTTAATTATACTATTTATTGTCTGGAAATATATTATCAAAAAAAACTGATTCTAAAAGATGAAAAATCGGTTTCATAAAAAATACAATATAACTTTCATCTTGATTCTTTTTATTTTTATTAATACTAATGGAATTGCACTTTGCCAACCTACTGAGAACAGTTATTTTGTCACCGCAGATTCACTTTACCGATTGAAAGATTTCAATGAAGCTATTTTACACTACAAAAAAGCACAAAATTACTTTCTGGAAAATAAAAATTTTATCGATGTCAATAAATGTATTTACCAAATAGTTTATTCTCTAAATAGGCAACGTAAAACTCAAGAAGCATTAAATTATTTAAATAAATATTTACCATTTATTATCGAAAGTGATTTAGCTGAAACACATGATCTGGCTAAATCGCTAATATTAAAAGCAGTCACTTACAAAAGGCTTGAAGATTACAACAATGCTTTAAAGGTTTATGAACAAGCTATTTCTATATATAACAACAACAATACTATCCATCAAGATGTCGCATACGCATATAAGAATGCTGCCCAAATATATACCAGACGACTTGATTATGAAAAAGCCATTTTATATTTAAAAATAGCTCTTGAAAAGGACACAACTTTTAGATATGCCCCATCCATTTATAGCCATTTGGCTTCTTCTTATGTATTTATGGAAAATTATGATAAGGTCATAGAGGTGGTAAATAAAGGCCTGCAGTTAAATCAAGACTACCTCGAAGCAAAATCGAATTTGTTAAGCTGGGGGGCTGATGCATGGGTTGCTAAAAACAATTACCCTAAAGCAGAGAAGCAGTTTAAAAGTGCGATTGATATTTTAATAAAATTATCCAACGAAGAAATAGGTTTACAAAAATTATATGTCTCGCTCGCTGAACTAAAAACAAAAACGAATCAAAAAGAAGCTACTGAGAACTATATCAGAAAAGCACTAGTTACTGCTGAAAAAGCATTTCCGTATAAAAACAGGGAAGCTGCAAGGATGCATACAAATATTGGAGATATTTATTTTGGATCAAAAAACCTTCCACAAGCCCTCGCCCACTACCAACAAGCCCTTATTCAGGTCTTCCCCAATTTTAACAGTACCGATCTTTCCGACAATCCATCCATTGATGATATATATACCGAGTCATGGATCATGACGGCAAGTGCCAGAAAAGGAGAAGCATTACTAAAAAGGTATGAGCAAGGCCATAATATTGCCGATTTAGAAAATGCTGCCGAATGTTTTGACTTGTCACTGGCAGGGATAAAAGTATTAATAAACAGTTACGGAACTGATATTGGAAAACTTTACCTTGGAGGTTACAGTCACAACTATTTTGAGCAGGCCATCGAAGCCAACTACCTCCTCCACCAAACCACCAACGACCTCCAATACCTCGAAAAAATATTCTCCATCATGGAGCGGTCAAAAGCTTCGGTGCTGACGGAAGGCATCCAAAAAAACAGGGGGCTGATACTGGCAGACATTCCGGATTCTTTGCTGGAAGCCGAACAGAACCTCCGCCTCGACCTGGCCGACCTGAACAAAAAAATCAAAACGGAGGAACTTTACGAGGCCGAAGCAGATCAAGAACGTTTGTCAGCATTGCGGCGGCAAACCCTCACCCAGCAGCGGGAACATGAAGGTTTATTGACAAGCCTCGAAGAAAAATACCCGCAGTTCAAATCATATACAGAAAAACCATTAGCGCCAAGCTTAACGGAGGCTCAAGCATTTTTATCTTTAAGAGATGAAACGCTTTTGGAATATTTCATTGGGGAAAAGAATATTTACTTGCTGCGTGTCGGCTCCAACAGCGCCAACCTCTATCAATTACCACATGATGCTCTTTGGGACAACCTGATAAGGGGTTTTCAGGAATACTTCCAAAACAGCACCGCCATAATCAATGATCCTCGGGGGTACTTCGGCGCAGCTGCAGCCCTTTACCAGCAGCTATTCCCATTCGATTCTTTGCCAGACAATATCATCATTGTTCCTGACGGCGACTTGAATTTCGTCCCTTTCGATGCACTTGTGAGCGAGCAACCGGAGAAACCCATTTTCACCCAAGCCGATTTTTTGCTGAACAAGCACCGAATTAGGTATGCCTATTCGGCGGGCTTGTTAATGGCTTCCCCTCCGGAAATGGAATCGGCAAATATATTCTTGCGGATCGCCCCGCTGTTTGCCAATGGGGAAAGAAACCTATCGCCCCTGGCCAATGACAATGAAAATATAGAGGCCATTCCACAATTACAATCGTTGCAAGGAAAGGCTGCTACCCTCGCCGCTTTTCAAAAACTAGCAGCAAATTGTAAACTCATCCAACTCTCCACCCATGCTGGTGTGGACAACTCGGATTTTGCACCGCGCATAGAATTTATTGACAAACCACTGTACCTGCCAGAGCTGTATGCCATGCACATCCCCGCGGAACTTGTGGTACTGAGTGCATGTGAAACAGGATTGGGCAAGTTTGAAAAAGGAGAAGGCGTGATGAGCTTGGCAAGGGGGTTTGCATACTCCGGCACCAGTGACTTAGTGGCCAGTTTATGGAAAGTCAACGAAGGTTCTACCTCTGCCATTTTCCATCATTTTTATTCTTTTCTTTATAGTGGAAAATTGAAATCAGAAGCGCTGAGGGAAGCCAAGTTGCAATACCTGAAAGAAGCGAAAAGCGATGCCAAAACATCGCCTTATTATTGGGCAAGTTTTATTTCCATCGGAATTGACAGCCCCATGGAGTTGAGCCAAGGGAGCAATCAACTCTGGGTAGTGGTTGGGGTCGTTTTGCTTTTGCTAATAATTGGGGGTGGCTATACCAAATTAAGAATTGAGAATTGAGAATTTTGCCAATTGGGAATCTCAATTCTCAATTCTCAATTCGGCGTAGCCGCAGTTATTTCAGCCTTTCCAACAATTCATAAATTTCGGTACTTAAAATTTCGGTAGCAGTCTATTTTATCCGATGACTTATCAGCCAGACCTGATAGGTTTTCGAAACCTGTCAGGTCTTATTTCCGGCAAACACCAACAACAAATCAGGTCACGTTACCAAAATGTTCTGTCACTGAAAATTATCCTTGACACCCCTAATTCTCAATTCGGCGTAGCCGCAGTTATTTCAACCTCGCCAATAATTCCTCCGCATCTTTAAAAGAAACCGATTCAGCAGGAATGGTCAACAGGGCTTTTTTACAGTTTTCAACATCTCCGTTTTTCAAAAAAGCCAGTGCGATGTACCAGTTCGATTTGCTTTCCATTATTGGGCTGGCCTGCCGCACGGCCCTGAATATTTCCATCGCCTCCTTGTGTTCTCCCATTTCCAAAAGAGAAATTCCTTTGGCCAGCATTTTTTCCAGATCAGTTGGGTTTAACTGTAAATAGGTGTCCAATAATGGCAGGGCTTGCGCATATTTTCCCGCTTTGAGCAAACTTTCCAAATTGGACAACAATTTATCTTCAGTTCCTTTTACGGTAAAATCAAAATCATGCACAGCATACATGGCATACAATTGCTGTGGCGTCGGTTTTTTATCCGAAAAGCTCAACCGAGCTACCAGCCCCACCAATATTATTGCAGCCGCCCACCACCACCTGCGGCTCACTAATTTTACGACTTTGCCCCTGTTTTCATTTTCATCTCTGGGCAAGCCATTCTCATTTGATGCATTTCTTTTCGCCGTTTCCTCTAAATGGATCGCCTCCAATTGTCCCCTCAATTGTTGGTTGCCAAAAGATTCGATGCCTTCCATGAGATCTTTCTCCATTTGAAACGCGCTGGCAAAAGCAGGATCTTCTCTCAACTGTTGCTGAAAGGTTGCCAATTCTTTGTCGCTCAGGTCGTTTTCAAAATAACGTGCGATCAATTTATGTGAATTGTCAGAATCCATATCAAAAGGGTCCATTTTTTAATTATCAATTTGGATTTCTTAAAACCATTTGTACAATACTAAAATAACGTGAGTTCTGGATAATAATCCTTGACAATCAAGAGCTTATGGCGGTTTCTGTCCTTTGATTGTCCCGTTAGGTACGTAACATTTTCCACGTTGCGTACCTACGGCACGGTGAAAACCCCTGCAAATACTTGGCTACCCATGTTCCGTCCCTAACGGGACAATAAGATTGCTATCCAGAACTCACGTTAAAATAGAACAATTTATCACCCAAATGAAACTGCAAAATAAATAAGAGCCATCAGTCTATCAGAAATTCCGATAGTCAAGATTTTCAAATTTTCATTCATCATTTTACATTTCACGAAATCCACCCACCAAGCCCCTCAGCTTTTTCATACAGAGGTTTTTTTTGTTTTTGGCAGCCTGTTCGCTGCCAAGATTGAACACCTCCTTTATTTTCACCATTTTCATTTGACGAAAATAAAACAATTCGATCAGCCGTCGGCAATCATCGTTCAGCTTTTCCAACAGTTTGACAACGAATTGCTTACGTTCGTTTAGTACAAGTGTGTCAAACAGGTTTTCCGAAAGGGGAATGTGCTCATGGTGGTCTTGCAGTGGGTATTCCTTTTTTGTTTTCCGCAATTTCATCAACCAAATATTTCGGCAAATGGAGTAGAGGAAGGTCTTAAGGGAGGACGATAAGTTGAAGTCTTTTTTTTTGACGTTGTTGAAGAGGACGATCAACCCATCTTGAAAAACGTCCTTGGCATCCTCTGGGTCACCGCTGTTTCGTGTTACAATGTTTTCTACCAGCCCATAATACTGGCGGTATAAGTAGCGGAATGCTTTATCCTGCGAAGCTGGCTCCCTTGATTGGAGCAGTCGCAAGATGTCATTATCCGAAGGGTGGATCATTGGCATCTATTCTTTATAGCTTAGTCAGGGGAAAGGTAATAATGTTTTTGATGGATTCAATAATATTTCAACGCAGAGGCGCGGAGGTACAGAGTTTGTGGGTGCATTTCAAAATGTCGGTAAGAAGGTAGGCCGGATTTCCCAATCCGGCTGTAAACAGGGCGGATTGGGAAATCCGCGCTACGTTTCCACCGACATTTTGAAATATACCCGAGTTTGTTTAGTTCTCTGCACCTCCGCGCCTCTGCGTTCAATAAACCCACTCAGGTATATCATAACAAAAACCGGTAAGTAAATTTCACCAAAAATATATTGTGCGCTTTTTCGTCAAACATATTGCTGAAAAGGCTCTTACCAATAGGAGAGTCCAGGTCATCAAACGCATCCGGTGTATTTCCTTGCGACCACACCAAAAACACCTCTGATCCAGGAATGTATTCCCAACGCAAAACAAGATTTGAGCGAAATTGTACAAAATTGAAATCAGGTTTTCCGAAAGAGTAATCGGTCTGGCCGTCTTCATTTTCATCTACCAAGTAAAGGTCTTCCGTTTCATCAAAACTGATTTGGTTATCTGTAAACCGTTGGAAACGTTGATTGAAATCCTTGTTAAGCGCATCAGCTACGTATGCAAAATTTTTGTACTTCGGTCGGAATATGAACGGTTGTCCATAATATTGGATGGTTAGATCGGGTGTGATGTTGTAGTTCAGGCGAGCCGTCAATCGGAAATTTTCCTGGTTGACCTGGCTCACAATGGAACGGGTACCTCCTTGGTAATCTACATTTTCGACCCATTGATCCTGCTTTCGGTAGGATTTGCCATAAGCTGCTCTCACGGAGAAACTCAGCGCATCCAATGGCTGTACCCTTATTCTAAGTGAATGCTCTCGAAATTTTGCCCTCTTGTGAGGGACTATGGATATCCCTTGAAAATAATTGATTCTTACTTTTTTACTGGAGTTAGATTCCACCCAAAACCAATTAAACATTCCTGGAAGTTTTCTCATGGCAGTCTCCCCCCGCAAGGCATTGTTAGATATTTCCAGCGGATTTAGGTTAAACCCCGTCCCCATGCTCCAAAGGTTTTTGAAGCTGGCCTGGGCATTCACATTCCAGTTTAAGTTAGTAAGCGATCCACCAAAATCCCAGCGTGCCCAATGGTTGTAGTTAAGTCTCAGGCTGTTGAAAATGGAAAATGGTTTTTGGAAATGATATCCAGCCCAAGTAAAATGGTTGATTTCATCGGCAGTTTGCATGAAGCCAATATCGTTCAGTTCCAGCTCTGGCGAACGCCAGGTGCCACCCGTTTGAAATTTAAATACTTGCCCTTTGGCTCCTTCTTTTCCTCCATATTTTGCAATGGAAACAGTTCCTCCATGACCACTTAAGGAAGTACGGTTTGGATCAACTTCCACATAGTCGGCATCGGTACGCTGGAAGAGATGTTCAAATGCCGTTTGGGTCTCGTAAATAGCTTCTGGCGTTCCTTCTACCCTACTAAAAATCCCTTTTGCCCGAAAGGTCCAGGTGCGGTTTTTCCAATAATGTTGAAAATCCAAGCCGCCTGAATAGGCATTTTTATGCATGATATCCTCCAAACCTTCTCCCCTATTGACTGCAGTGAAAATACCACCTATCACCGTCTCTCCTTCTTTGATGTCTTTTTGCAAACGTCCCACAAAATAATTAGCTCGTGGCTCGACCACTTCTTCACGGCGATTACCTTCAAAATCAATGACCGCTCTTTCCTGTTGGGCTATACTTTCCAAGATTCCAATTGACCAACCTTTTTTCGTTTTTCCACTAAATTTTGCAGCTCCTAAAATGGACGTGTTGGTAGGTACATCAGCATATTCATTATCCAATAAGTCAGGAAAGCGGTGGGGCGACCCACCGATTCGCCGGGAGTAGAACAGCAAATCCTGATCATAATCACCACCTGCATCTGAGCCTGTCACCTGATAATTGAATATGTTTCGACTTTCGATAAAAAACGGTCGCCTTTCTTCAAAAAAATTCTGAAATCCATCAAGCCTTACCGCTGATGGATCGGCCTCGACCTGTCCAAAATCAGGATTGACCGTCATATCCAAAATCAGGTCACTGGTCACAGCCACTTTAGCGTCCAGCCCACCAGAAATACTGCTGTCATTTCCATCAATAAATGGATTTCCCTCTTCCTTTTGAAAGGTCTCAGTTTGTGCCAATACATAAGGCTGAATCTCGACCTGACGTTGTGGTGGTATGTTTTTCAATCCGTGTAATTCACCAAATCGACTCACCCAACCGACACCATTGCGGGGGATGTATTGCCAGGTAGAACGCTCCTCTTTTCTAAATAAGCGACGCATAACTTGCAGTCCCCACACGTGGTTTTCGTTATCTCCGTCATATCGCAGTTGGCTTAAAGGGATTTTCATTTCACCAGTCCAACCCTGATCATCCACATGTGTTTTTGCATACCAGATTGGATTGAAACTCTCATCCCATTCATTGCCGTTTCCCGAAATAAATTCATCATTGCGGACACCAGAAACAGAAAGGGTAAAAGAAAAAGCAGTCCGCTGATCATGATAACTGTCGATGTTCACTTCCACCCAATCTCCTGGAAATTCATCACGGCGGCCCATCCGTTTTTCAATTTTTTCAGGCTCAGTATCATAACATCTGAAACCGAAATACAGGTATTTTTCATCGTACAAAATTTTGAACCGAGTATTTTGGGAAGCAGGTGCCCCGTCGTTGGGTTGCCATTGAGTGAATTCCGAATCCCAAGGCACTGTATTCCAAGCCGATTCATTAGGAATACCGTCGAGTTCGATTCCTTTGCCATTTAAGTTTTGGGTGAAATATTGACGCTTATCAATTGGCGGATCGTTAGGATTGGCGGACAGTGATTGGTAGCATAAGAATGCTATAAGCAGGCAGGTAAATTTTTTCATCATTTTTTAAGTCGAGTTACGCAATCTATTTTTCAAAAGGACATATTAGAACAATGCTAGTTGCAGTTCCAAAATTCAGGTCAAAAGAAAGGTATTTTCAAACCACTTTAGAAAAGGTTCGACTGATGGTGAGTTTACATCGAAATAGCCAGATTTAACAGCTGTCCCAAAAGGAAGCCCAGGGGATTTTTGCCACGCAAGCCAAGTATGGATCAGTGCTTTTTGTTTCTCTTTTTCTTTAAATTCACAAAAATCTTTTTGGCTCAATTCATCCACAGTTTTTAGCACATGTTGCCAGAGTTCATTTTCAACAGGTATCATCTTCGCGAGAAAGTGTTCCAAGTAACCTTTACTTTCATTGTCAGGCATGAACCAAATACCAATAATTGGCATATTTTCTTCAACGACAACAATACCACCTTTTTGGATTTGGAGTTTGTCAAACCTCTCTTTTGGAAGATTGTTCTTCAAAAAAGCTTTCAGTTTGTTCAACCGTTTATAAATGCCAATACTGTTCGCATCAATGACAATTCCAACATTTTGAATAGAGGGATTATTCAATGCTTGCCCAAAAAGATTAATTGCCCGATCAACATCACCCGCACTCCTAATATAATTTTCATGGTTGAATTTAAGTTTGATCCCTCTTTTATCAATCAAGCTTTGTATGGCATGCAAGTCGTTTATGCCTTCCACAATTAACAGTTGCCGTAACTCCATTTATCTTGGGTCTAATTTAACTCCAATCGCTAGTTCTAAATCTTTTTCATCATATTTAATGGATTCAATTTGTCCTTTGCGACTTCTTTGAAGCCGGAAGAATTTCCCCATCCCCTCATTTTGTTCTTTTTCCAAAACATAAAAAAATGACTTCACCGCATCCATGCTATGGGTCGTTGCGAACACTTGGATGTTCCATTTTTTGGCGTACTCAAAAATGATGTTCCAGAGTTGCTCTTGGACAGAGTAATGGAGTCCGGATTCGAACTCATCTATGAGGAGCATTTTGTTTTTGGAAGAAACGAGGGCAAGGGCGATTATCAACATTCTATTAGCTCCTTCACCAAGATTTTTTAACGGGATTGGATTAATTTCATTTTCGAGCCTAACTTTTGCATTATTGTCTACAATATCAAGCCTAATTATCTTAGGCTCAATTACCCTCATTATTTCATGAACTTGATCTTCTAACGGAGTGAGAACAACTTTCTTCCAAAAATCCGAAATTCTAATTTTGTCATTTGAAAAAGGAATGTACACAGCCTTATCATTCGGATATTGGCCATCTGTTGGAGTCTTTAAATTATTCCGAACAGGAGATCCGTTACCTCTCTCTACAATACTAAAATATGTAGGGTAATCACTTTCTTTGACCTCTCTACTCAGTTTTATAGTATCACCTAATTCTATTGTTAACTGACTCGCATCTCTATTAATATGAATTAATTTCCGGGTAAACAAAGTAGAAAAAGATTCAGAATCATGACGATTTAAATCACCTCGCTCTAAAATAATATTACTAATTACAGATAAATCTCCTTTACTTTCCAATATCCTCAAAGCCTCCAACAGCGCCGTCTTCCCAGTATTATTCTTCCCTGCAATTAAATTCACCTGCCCGAGCCCCTTCATCTTAAAATCCTCAAACAAGCGGTAATTTTGAATATGTAAATCTTTAAGCATCTCTTTGTCAATTGTTTACCTCAAAGATAAGTTCCTCCCATTATAAAAACCTATTCACTGGTCACTAATCACTAATTCACCAATCACTAAATCGATTTAAAAATCGTCCACAAAATCTTATGCCCTGCCAGTACAGACCCCCTCACCGTGCCAGATATTTTTGACACACCGATTCGACAGCGATAGTTCACGGGCACTTCGGTACATTTCAATTTTTGTTTGGCAGCTTTTACCTGCATTTCTACTGTCCAACCGAAATCCCGGTCTTTCATCTTAAGGACTTGCAGTTTGTCCCAACGGATGGCCCGAAAAGGGCCGAGGTCAGTAAAATTATATTTAAAAAACAATCGTATTAGATTGGTTGCCAGCCAGTTGCCAAATATTTGCTGTGGTTGCATAGCGCCTTTTTCCAGTTTGCCAAGTGCGCGCGATCCAATAACCATATCAAAACCTTCTTGGAGGATCGGGCGAACCACATTCGGCATTTCTTCAGGGTGGTCGGAGTAGTCGCCGTCGAGAAAAACGACAATATCGGGCTGCTCATTTTCAGGTTTATTTGATAGATATTCCAGTCCTTTCAAACAGGCATTTCCATATCCTGGATTGGGCTGGTCAACTACCGTTGCGCCATTCGCCAATGCCACTTCTTTGGTTCGATCCCGACTGTTGTTATTGCAAACAATGACTTCCTGGACAAAATCCTTCGGAATGTCATTCAGCACCAGCCCAATGGATTTTTCCTCATTATACGCTGGGATGATTACGGCGATATTTTTTGATTGTTTGTTGTCGATTGTTAGTTGTAGGTTGGTGAGGGGCAAAGTTCAGAAAAAAAACAACTTTCACCACGTCAGCTCCGTAAGCAAGGAGACACCAAATAACATTTGAAATAATCTATTTTTGCATTTCAAAATTTCAAACTACAACATCCGTTCTCATCCCAACCGATCAACAATCATACTTTGTAAATGAAATATCTCTTTCTTATCATATCATTCCTTGTTGTTCTTTTTTCCTGCAACAAAGAAGAATCTTTCACCACTTCTAGTAGCGACAGCTTGACCTTCTCCCTGGATACGCTACGGTTCGATACCGTATTCTCTGAGCTGGGTTCCGACACCCGTTTTTTTCGGGTGTTCAACAAAGCTGACCAGAGCATCCGCATTTCCAAAATTTCTCTAAAAGGAAATGCCCAATCAAAATTCAACCTCAATGTGGATGGACTGCCGGGCGACACCCACGAGGATATAGTCATTTATCCAAATGACAGCATTTATGTGTTTGCCGAAGTAACCATCAACCCAGATGACCCTCTTTCTACGAGTCCGTATTTTGTATATGATGAAGTTGTTTTTGAAACAAATGGGAATACCCAATCAGTGATGCTGGAAGCATGGGGACAAAATGCCAATTACATCCCCAGCCGATACCACAAGGACAGTGTGGCCGTTTTTACCTGCAACGGCGAAGTGACCTGGGACGACCCAAAACCTTATGTGGTTTACGGGATCGTAGCATTTCTGGACTGCCAATTGAACATCCCCGCTGGCACTCAAATCCATGTGCACGGTGGTCTATCGAGGGGCATTGACCCCACTGACGGTAGCACATTGATCTATAATTCAGGCCGTTTGTTTTTTGGTGAAAATGCCAATATCAACGTGAAGGGCACTTTGGAAGACCCCGTTGTCTTTCAGGGGGACCGACTGGAGGAAGGATTTGAAGATGCCGATGGGCAATGGACCGGGATCATCTTATCGGCTGGCAGTAAGGACAATGTTATGGAAAATGCCATTGTGAAAAACGCCCTCTTCGGCATATTTGTAGACTCCACCGCCGAACTGACTTTGAAAGACGTGCAGGTTATCAATACTTCCGGCCCTGGAATTTTTGCAAAACATGCTAAAGTGAACGCACAAAACTGCCTGTTTTACAATAATGGCACCCATGCAGTCCAGCTTACTTTTGGGGGCGATTACAATTTTGATTACTGCACCCTTGCAAATTACGGCACCGACGCCTCGGCACTCAGCATGAGCAACGGTATTTGCTACGATGCCTTATGCGAAGTTTCTGCAGCGTACCGATTGAATGCAAGGGTCCGCAACAGCATCATTTATGGATCGCTGCGCGATGAAATTGCCATCATTGATTTCACTGGCGCACAAGGGGCTGATCGTTTGGCCCTCAATTACAACTTCGAGAATTGCCTAATTCGAGCCGATGAAATCAATGACCTCGAAATGGGGATCCCCACTTTCTTTGACTATTGTGATTGCTTCAATGCCAATCCAAGTGACGCCATTTTTGTGAGTATCAATGAGGACGACTACCACCTAGATACGCTTTCCGTTGCAGAGCAAAAGGCAATGCCCATCAATGGCATCACATTGGATTTGGATGGAAATGACAGAGATGCCGTCACTCCTGACCTAGGGTGCTATGAATACCAGTTTGAATGAGTTGGGTTGGTTTCCAGAAGGGTGGGAATTTAATTCCCACCCTTCTGGAAACCACGACAGGAATATTAAGTAACAAAGCCTACTGCGAATCAGCCACTTGCGTATTGCCTGCCAGCGTAATTTTCAATTTCACATCGTCAGCGATCAAATTGTCCTTGAGCGTACCTATAACGCCAGAATTGAAAACGATGCCCCATTCGGTGCGGTTGATCGAAAACTCAGGTGTTGAAACGGTCACTTCGCCCTCCCCAACTGTTACCATCGCTGGGATGGTAATACTCTTGGTACTGTCTTTCAAAGTCAGGTTGCCAGTAAGGGTATAATTTGCATCGGCATTTCCTTCCAATGGAGCTACCCCAGTCATTTCAAAGGCACCAGTTGGGAATTTCTCCACTTCGAAGAAATCACCTGATTTGAGGTGTCCTTCCAATTTGGCTTTTTTTTCTGGGTCTTCTATTGTGGTTTCATCCAATGAATTCATATCAATGACAAAACTACCGCTCTCAGGCGTGCCATCTTTCAACGTCAATTGTCCACTTGTTAATTTAATAGTGCCGAGGTGGCCGTATTGTCCTGGCTTATAGCCCTCCCAGTTAATGACACTCGCATCGGTATTGATGGTGTAAGCAGTACCTTCGGCAGTCGCTTCGGTAGCAGTTCCTGTATTATCAGTTGTATCGGCAGCATCAGCTGGCGTACTGTTTTGGCAGGCCACAAACAGGCCTGAAATCAACGTGAGGAGAAAAAATAACCTTTTCATCAATGTTTTGAAATTTAGTGTAAAAAAATAAAGCTGCCCAGAGTTTTATTGGATTTAGGGAGTAGGAAAAAAATAACCTACCCACTCAAACTTGTTCTTTTTAAATAGGAAAAACTTAAAAAATCCTTACGTAGCTTGGCTATGTGCGGGTTTTAAAATTCTTCCTATTCAAAAATTACGGCGCTTTAGCAGGTATCTTATTTATTTCCTTCTCCCTTAAATTAAAAACGCTGCGCATCTTCAATGTTCTGATGCGGATTTCGAAATGAAATCCAATGCAAAACAACAGCTTAAACCTTACATTGTTAACTAAAAGGCCAAATAGTTGTATATACATACTTAGAAGCTGTTTTAGGCATAAACTTAAAATACATCGAAGCTTGAAAGCATTTTTTAAAAAACTGAAAGGATTCCTGAAACAAGGCACGTCGCCCAAGGCGCTGGCACTGAGTACCACATTGGGTATATTAATGGGCCTATTCCCAGTGCTCGGCATCACAACTTGGACCATCCCTATTATCGCATCTGTTTTCCGGCTGAATGTCGCATTGATGCTTTCGTTGAGCTACCTTGTCTGGCCGATCCAAATATTACTTATCATCCCCTTCTTACGGTTTGGGGAATGGTTCTGGGAAGTTCCTGCATTTCCCATTTCATTGGAGCAAATCCAAATAGCATTTGAAGCCAGTTTTTTTGGCGCTATAAGTGACCTGTGGAATGCAAATGTCTGCGCTGCATGGGGATGGCTGGTGGCAGGTATTCCAATTGGGGTTTTATTGTATTTTTTGTTGGTGAGGATATTTGATTATTTGGAATTCTGGAGAATCAAAAGGCATCAAACATAATTTATTCCTCTTCTTTCTCTCTCTGCCGTTATCATTTTTAAATAATTTTCAAAAAGATTGTAAAAATGCTCGAAACTATTTGAATGCAATTTCAACCAATCAAAATCAATATCTTTGCTTAATGCTTCCACGATAGGATTGGATTTCTTATTACTTATTCGAGCACGGGTACTGGAATATACATCTTGCTTTAATTCTTGCCTTGATTTGACTCTATCAATAACAAGTGTATTTTCAACACCTGGGTTTTCCTTTTTGACCTTGATATACCACAACCAATATTCAACTGCTTGAACTGGAATATACAACAAGGCTTTATCAGTTAACTCGCTTTCCACTAAATCGCTTTCCATTTTTTTATAAAGAACATGATGCTCATTGTCATCTGAGTCACGACCGACTAAGCAAAGATCTAAAGCATTTTCTTTTATGCCGCTTAAAATATAATTGATGAAGTATTTTGAAACAAAGCCACCGCTTTTTGCTTCCACGCGAGAGGTATATTCTATGTTGTGAATCAATTTTATTTTATCACCATATTCACAATGCTCAACAAGTTGACGGACAGCGTTTTTAATAAATATTTCGTTTGCAGCGTCTTCTGCAAAAATGCCAAAATTTATACTGATCATCTTGGGACACCTCCGATCAACCCGCTAGCCCAATGGTCTCCCAATGACTGACTCAAGTCGAGTTTTGGCACATTTAATTTTTTAGATTGTTTTTCGTCTTCAGCAATAATATCCGCTTTCAAATTCCGCACTGTCGTTGCCTGTTCTTTTTTATCAAAAATAAAAACACTCTCCGGTAAATCTGTGAATTGGTCAATAACAACGGTGCTGTGTGTTGTCATTATTACTTGTACTTCCTGTTTTTCAGCAATTTCAAAGAAGTAATCCATTAGCTCCTTGATACGTCGAGGATGAATGCCATTTTCAGGCTCTTCTATCATAAGTAATTTTGGTGGGTTTGGCTGGTGGATAATAGCGAGAAGCGCTAGGAAATATAACGTTCCATCAGAAAGTTCGTCTGCCCAATATGTTTGGCTGTATATATCTCGGACGCCAAGCCGTTTAAATGTTTTGTCTCCGTGTATTTTTCTTAAATCATGATTTTCTGGCAGGGCTACTTTTTCAAGACTAATTGATTTAAATTCTTTTATGCATTCGTTTAGACTGGAGTTGATTGCTTCCATTATGTCAGGTTTGTTATCCCGCATATTGTCGAGGAAAGCGACTAAGTTGGAAGCATCAGGTTTTACAGAATAATCATCGGCTAGAGTAGGATATGGTTTTTTTAGGTCTGAGATGTTAACGGAGTATAAACCCAAATTTGAAATTTCTAAACAAATATTTTTAATTATTTTCTTTTCATCAAATTCAAAATAAGAGGATGCAAAAGCATGAGTTGACCTGTATTTTCCTTCTTGCAAAGAACCACTTCTTTTAACCTCTACGGTAAAATTTTCTGAATCCTTTACCAATTTATTGACAGAGGTATATTGTGAAAAATATCTGTGGTACAAACTATAATCATTTTGAATTACAAAATCACTAAATATATATTTCAATTTATCCAAATCATAATTGTCAAGAATATAAAAATTTTCAGAGTTACTATTTTCATGTAATTTGCCGAAAAATTGGCCAACCATAAATTTACCATCATTTCTATATCCAAAAAATTCAACACTATAAATTAAACGTCCAGCCTTCAATGTAAAAACGATAGGAGGGTGGTTAATTTCACCATCAAATCTATCACTGATTTTTTTCAAATAGAACATTTTATCCATTTCTATTTTAGAATAGTTTAATCTATTCTTATAAAAATTTCCCAAAAACTCAAACGCCTTCAACAAATTACTCTTCCCCGAATTATTCGGTCCGATCAAGAGGTTCACATCCTGCAAGTTCAAAGTGACATCTTGCAGGCTCCTGAAATTTTGTATGCGAATCGTCTTTATCATGTTTTCTTGTTGAATATAAATATTTTTGATTCGTAAAAATAAGTGTTTAGTCAAACAAATTTCAACTTTCCACTTCCACAAAACCAAACTTTCCCACATCAAACAAACCCAAGTCCGTCATTTTCAATGCAGGAATAACTGGTAACGCCAGAAACGACAATGTCATAAAAGGTGCTTTCAGGACACAGCCAAGCGAGGATTTTGTCCAGGCATCTATTTCAGAATAATTTTCTGCCAGAACATAACCATCTTCTTGGCTCATCAACCCAGCGATGGGCAGTGGCAAAACTTTTTCAACACCATTGTCATCGACTGCACTGATGCCGCCTTTTGCACGAATTACCGCGTTTACTGCAGCACAAAGCAATTTATCACTCGTGCCGACAGCCACGATATTGTGCGAATCGTGGGCAACACTCGAAGCCAATGCGCCATTTTTCAGACCGAAACCCTGCACAAAACCAATGGCAGGAGTGGCATTTTCCGCATAGCGGTTTACCACTGTTATTTTTAAAATATCGCCAAAGGGATCAGATTGCAGAAACCCATTTTCAATCGGAACATCGACTGTTCTGGCCTCTGTAACTATTTCCCCATCCAGCACTTTTATGACCCGTACCGTGCCTTTGTTTTTGGTGGATTTTATTTTAAAACTTGACGATTGTTTTTCATTCGCCTTAAATTGGTTTGGAGCAGCTGAATGTTGATGCGGCAGTAATGATTTACCATTTTTCGCAACCAGTTGACCGTCCAGCCAAGTCTCCAACACCTCAAAAGATTGCAGGTCTTTTACCAACATAAAATCAGCTGGATCTCCTGCACGGAGTTGCCCAACTGGGAGGTTGTAATGATCTACGGGATGTACACAGGCCGCATTCAAAACATCAAAAAGTTCACAGTCTTTGGCCAGCGCCCTTGCCGCCAATTGGTTGATATGGCCTTTTATCAAATCGTCGGGGTGCTTGTCGTCACTACAAAACATCACTTGTTTTGGGAACTCGTTTATCAGCGGCCAGAGTGCCTCAAAATTGCGCGCAGCGCTGCCCTCCCTGATCAAAATTTTCACACCCAATTCTGCTTTCTCCCGCCCTTCCTCATAAGTGAAGCATTCGTGATCGGTCGTGATGCCTGCGGCAAAATATTTCCGTGCGTCGTCGCCCCTCAGTCCTGGTGCATGGCCATCAATGGGCTTTCCCAACCGTTTGGCGGTAGCAATTTTTGCCAACACCTCAGCATCGTCAAATAAGACACCGGGAAAGTTCATCATTTCCGACAAATAACCGATTTCAGGTTTTTTCAGCAATACTTCCACAGCCGCTGCATCCAAGGTGGCGCCAGCCGTTTCAAAAATGGTGGCAGGGACACAGGAAGGCGCACCAAAACAATATTTCAACGGAACACGTCGTGCCTCATCCAACATATAATCCACTCCTTCGCTGCCTAACACATTGGCTATTTCATGGGGATCGGAAACTGTTGCGACCGTGCCATGTACGACTGCCAAACGGGCGAATTCTGTCGGTGGCATCATGCTGCTTTCGATATGAACGTGGGCATCAACAAAACCGGGAAGTAAGTAACCAGGACTGGTTGGGTTTTTATCGGTTGGTGAAATGCTTTTTATGCGGCCATCTTCAATAATGACTTCGGCAGGGTATATTTTTCTTCTAGTTAAATCAACGAATTGGGCGTAAAGAATCATACGTGAATTTATATGTTAGAATCTGTTTTAGGGGGTTAAAGGTATACATTATACGTCACCATAAAAGGATTAATGAATCTTGCTTGTGGCTGAGAAAGTTGAAATAGATGAAAAGGTTTAAAACTCAACCCTCTTGACTATCTAAACCTCCTCAACTTGATTTTGCAAATGCACAAAACCTAAAATGACCCAATATACCAAGTTGGTGGTGCTGCTGAAAAAGAGGTAATTTCACCGAAATTTAAAATTCTATTCAAACATGAAATCATCATTAATTGTCCTCTTATCCCTAATAATCATGACCAATCTATTTGCTCAGAATGAGGCTCAGACTGACCCGCCCCATTCCGATTTACCTTATTATGAAATTCCTGCCTACCCAGAAGTTTATACACCTGAAACCGTGGCCGCCCGTATGATTGATGGCCTTGGATTCCGCTATTATTGGGTGACAGAAGGTTTACGTGCGGAAGACTTAGCGTTCAAGCCAAACGAGGATGCTCGAACTTCAGAAGAAACCCTGGACCACATTCTTGGACTGACCAACGTAATTGTAAATTCAGTAAAACAAGTACCGAACATTCGTGGCGGGGAAAGACCTGTCCTCACTTTTGAAGAAAAGAGAAAAGCAACTTTGGAAAATTTGAAAACAGCCAGCGACCTTCTAAAAACTGATGCGGTCAGCCTGCAAGACTGTAAAATCATCTTCCAAAACCCTGAACGAACTTCTGAATTTCCTTTTTGGAACAACATCAACGGCCCCATCGCTGATGCAATCTGGCATACCGGCCAGGTGGTTTCTTTCAGGCGTTCTGCTGGCAATCCCTTTAATTCTAAGGTGAGTGTGTTTAGCGGAAAATTGAGAGAGTGAGGTGAAATCAAAAATCAAACGTCATGTAATCTTAAATCAAGATAGGGTTGGATTTATGATGCCAGATTACATGATTTTTGATGTTTGATTAAAAGCCAAGGACAAGACCTGACATGTTTTCAAAACATGTCAGGTCTGCCCGAGAGCACCCAAAACAAAAATACCCCAAGCGCAGTGCGCCCGGGGTATTTTTCATTCTACCAAGTCCCTAATTATCGTTGCACCACCAATTGCTTGGTCGTGACCTCTCCGTTCTCGATCAGTGAAACAATGTAAAGCCCGTTTTCAAACGAACCACCGGCCAGGTCGATTGAAACCCGGTCAGCGCCTTCTCCCAGTTCCTGTTCAAAAACAACCCGTCCGAGCACATCCATGATGCGCAAAGTGGCTGTTGGTGAATTCCTGTTGAACTGTACGCTGACCTCGTTGCCGGCAGGGTTCGGGAAGACCTTTATCTTCCGATCCGCATGAGTGTCCACCACTTCCCCGAAAGTAACAGTGCTGTTGTTCGGGTTCGATACCAACGGTGCAATCGGACAAGCGTTTTCAATCGCTGTCTCACTGTTGCAATGCGAACCAAAGGCATTGAAGAAGATTGTTGTAGCACCTGCGACCCCGTTGTTTGTCAACAAGTCATCAATGGCACAGCAGTCTGAAAGCGAAAAGTTGTAGTACATGGTCAGGCTGCCCCCAACGGTGACGATGCTGCCCAATCCGTCCAACGAGGTAAGGCTGCCGTTGAAATAGATGGTGAGGCTACCCGTGATCTCGGTCAGGTTCGACAATGGGCCGAGGTTGGTGATGTTGCCCCCTGCAATGGTGAGCGACCCGTTGATGATGGAGTAGCAGACCAGCCAGTCATCGACCTGCTGTTGGGTACTGAATGTGACACTACCATTATAGGTTTCGCCTGAGAGGCCCTCGTCGGTCTGTCCATTGCAGTCGTTGTCGAGGCCATCACAGATTTCAGATGCACCGGGGTTGACCGCTGCATTGTTGTCGTCGCAGTCGTTGTCGCAGACCATATAGCCATCGCCATCGTTGTCTGCCTCGTCAGCAGGAATGCTGCCGTCGCAGTCGTTGTCAAGGCCGTCGCAGAGTTCAGGTGCATTTGGATGGATGTCGGCATTATTGTCGTTGCAATCACCTGCTTGAGCGGTCATTGAGAAGCCTGCGACAGGTGAGCAACTTTGTTGGCTGTTGCCGTCATGGTAGCCATCGTTATCGGTATCTTTCCACCAAGTATCAGAGGCCGGGCCAACCAAGACATCAATGGTGGCAGTTGTTTCGCAAGCCTGCGTTCCTCCAAATACTTTTACCACAACATTGTAGGTGCCTGGGCTTAGGTTGGAGAAACTGTTGGTAAACTGGAAATTAGTGCCTCCGTCAACAGAATAACCTGTTTGTCCGCCATAAGGATTGGTCACGTCAATGGTGATGATGCCATCTGCAAAGCCGCTACATGTTTCATTCGTTGCCGTAACATTGCTAATCAAGCCTACTTTGAAATCTGCCTGAACCCGCACATTGGTGACACAAGTCGGGAATACTTCAAACTGTGCCCAATAAGGATAAATGCCCGCTACATTGGGATCCACCCCTCCATTGGCAGGTGGAACGGATGTTGGGTCGAATACTCCCCCAACACCTACCTGATTGCCCCCAGTTGGCGCATCCCACCAAGTGATGGCATTCAAAGGCCCTCCTCCATTAAAGGTCAAACTCCAAGAATTTAATACTCCCTCATCTTGGGTTGCACCGTCGGTAATTGTTAAAGTCCAATCACCAACTGCATTTTCACCGTCCACAGCTCCCATAGCTGTCATCCCAGATCCTAAACTAGGCCGAAAGGTACCCCCTATTGGAGCTTGGTTGCAGAATTCTATTTCCTCCGCAGCAGCGTCATCGAGTGTTATGACAATATTATCGGTACCGTCACAGAAATTGTCCCAAATAATAAGTTCTGTTCCCTCTGGGCTGGTTAGCCTGATGTCAAGATCACCAATCCAGGTATGTGTTATATCCACAGAGAATACCATATCGGTGATATTGAACCCACTTGGGACATTGATGATATCCGATACTGTATTATTGTCAGTGATTGGCAAGGCAGGAGAACTACTTACTGTTCCACCAACAGAAAATGGCGTTTCAGCCATTAGCCCTTCTCCCATTGGAACAGATCCTCCCTGACATATTTGATAACCCATTTCATTGATAGGTGACAATATCGCACCGGGAAAAATAGCTGGGTTACCATCATCACAATCAGTTCCAGCCATCACGCCAGCAGGTGGGTTCTCGTCTCCATAGCCATCTCCATCTGTATCTTTCATACAGTCAGTAGCTGATTCATTTTCAGCAGCGCCGGGATAGGTGTCGACATCTGTATCATCGCAGTCGGTATTGTCAATTAGGTAGCCTGGGCCACACACATCACAGAATAACCTTGTTTCATTTGGATCACCAAAATTATCATTATCGCTATCGCGGTAGCAGGTAATTGGTGTGCCCTGTGGAATATAGCAAACATTGAGACTCCAAGCGTTGATAGAGCCACCATCTCCACCTGCGTGATCAAAAACAGTTAATGTCCAAGTTCCAATTGTTTCCTCTCCAGTAAATGCAGCCAAAGCATCAATTGGCTGGTAAGTACCCGAAATAGTTGGAGCTCCAATATTACACGTATTTTCAAAATCTCCAGCCGTCAACGCAGCACCATCAGAAAAGGAGACCAGCAGATCATCCTCCTGGCATCCAAATGTGGAGGCGGGTACGCCTGGACGGTCAAACAGTGTTACGACAGTTCCATTGGGGCTGGTCAGTTTAACTTCCAGGTCCCCGACCCAAGTATGGGAAATATCCAATCCATTTACTTGAATATCCTGAATAGCTCCGCAAAATGGCAGCTCAATTATGCTGGTCACGGTCGGAGTGCCTGAAGCATCAATCACAACTGGAACATTAGCGCTCGCAGCATTCGTACAAGCAATATCCCCTGTTTCAAAAGACCACACAGCAGAAAAAGGCCCTGTACCACAAGTATTGACTGCCCTGGTCCGCCAGTAGTAAGTGGTCATTGAATTGAGTTGGGGGCTTACATTCCAACTGTTACCCAATACGCCATTCGCACTTGCAACTATATTTGTAAATCCAGCATCTGTAGCTACTTCAATGTCATGGCTAGCAGCGTTTGGATCTGCTGTCCAACTGAGCAGTGGAGTCAGGAAAAGATTGGTGGCCATATCTGCTGGAGCAGCAAGTGTTGGGGCAACCGGGGCTTGGTGATAGATCGTCAAATCCACATCGAAGGAACGCATTTTAACGCCATCATCCCCTTCTATGGTAATGGTATAGGTGCCGGCTGCGGCAGCCCCTGTATTGCTGATGGTCATGGTAGCGCTTCCTGGAGCAACTACTGGGTTGGTTGAAAATAAGACTGTTACTCCAGCAGGTTCACCAGTAGTAGTGAGGGTTACATTTCCCATAAACCCATCTCCAATGTCAACGGTATAATCAGCGTCGTCAGGAGAACATACCGACTGCGCCAATGGGCTGGCAATTATAAAACAAGTCGGCGGAATATCAAAAGCCTCAATACCGTCAGTAGTACTGTTACTGCTGCCTTGGCTGGCGCTAAAACCGAGGCCTCTTCGTGCAAATGCCTCCCATATCAAGCATTGGTTGGCGCCTCCGTTCATGGCCAAATCAGCAGCCAAAATAGCATCTCTGCCATCCACAAAACCTGGGCTGCAAGGCTGGAGTTTCATGCCTTCCATCACCAAGTCCATACTCAAATCAAATCCAGTTGCCGTACCATGTACATCAATCAATGCCCAGTGGAGGTCCCAGATCATAGTGGCCCATACATAACCGATTCTATGCACACTGCCCTCGCCAAAAATAGTCCCATAAGTAGAAGGGTTGACGCCCATATCTGTGGTATAAGGAGTTGGCCTAATACCAGCGCCACCTGCTGCTTGTCCAAAAAGATACTCACCTGTTCCCCTTGGAGTCGTTGCAATGTCTGCGGGCTTCCAGGTAATCATCAAACTCAACCAATCACTCCAGCCTTCTCCCATCTGTTCTCTATTGTTCAAACAGCCGACATTGTTAGGGCCACCAGTCAATCGATTGGAAACACCGTGACCATATTCATGGGCGATGACTTCATTATCAAAATCACCGTCCCGGGAAGGGGTTGCCATATTACAAGTGAACATCTGCATCCGCGGATTTTGTCCATCTGGGGGTGTCCCGAAATTGGCATTGCAATTTCCAGGGTTCTGGGCATCGGCCCATACAAAATCACTACCTGCTCCACCATTGCCATAGTTGTTTTCTTGAAAATTGCCCGCTGCTTCATCAAAGCCGTAACCGTAAAGAAAGTCATGGATGATATTGTTCCAATAAAACAAATTGGTAATGGCTGCATCCTCATTATCAATTGGGGGCTTGGTCAGGTCAAGGGGAAAATCAAAATGTAACAGAGCCCCACCATCAGGACTGTACCCAATGCCATTGTTGCCATTGCGGTCTTCCTGTGCATAAACATTATTACCTATAGTAAAGGTAGATTCTGCTCCAGCCACGCCATCTGTATCATGCCAACCAAAAGGAGAAGCAGTCCCATCAGCAGGATCAACTTCCAATGTGCGGCTTCCATACAAAGGACTTTCAATGGGCATCGCAAATACATTATAAGTATCGCCAGCCATTGAGACAATAAGTGATTTATATAAATTTGAGAAAAAAGTACCTTTATTTTGGGCATGCTCACAATTCGAATGTTCATGCGAACCGTGATTGCAATTAACCATATAATTGTCTTTGCCAAGCAGTGATCCAGAAGTAGCATGTACACGTGCGCACCACCAGTTTTCTTCACTGAGTTCCACAAAAGTTACCTCCCAGGCCAATTGTGTTTCGCCCGTTTTTTCATTGATTATTTGATAGACCTGTTCTACCGGAATAAGGTCGAGCGAATAGTCATCATTTTGGAAAATCTTCTTTTGGGTTGGGCCACCTACATCTTCAATAAGGGTCGTATTCGAAGATGGTTTATAGCCTAATTCCGCTGCCGCAGCATCCAATGCCTCTTCGGCGGTCATGCTGCTCGACTTGTTTCCTGTTGCTTTGTTTTCTGCCTCATTTACAAATCGGCTGTTAAATGCTACCACTTCATTTTGTTCATTTAAATGAACACTCAAAATGGCATTGTGAATTGGAATGTCTCCAATTTGTTGCTGGAAATAAAGATGTGTCAGGCCACTTTTTTTGCTAAATGTTGAACTGGCAATCTTCATATTGTTCACATCATCAGCACTTAATCCCAAGTCCCCTTTTTTATTGAGTAGGAATTGTTTGGCTATTTCAGCTTTTTGCTGAGCAAACATGGGGTTTGCTATCATGGCCATCAAAATGAACACAATAGATAAGTAGAAGGTCTTTTTCATTTGAATAATGATTTTGTTGTTAATAATTAACTGGGTTGTTGATATTAGATTATAGATAAACCATGGCAATTAAAATTTGTAAAAGACTGATAATCAGCAAATATTGCAATTTTCAATCTAAACCTTAATTACCTGTTTATCCAACAGCAAACGTCAAGTAAATTGAATCTTAAAGGGTTGGCTTAGGTGTTTGGCAAAATAGTTTTTTAGTAATAGCAGAAAAGAAAAAAGGTCATACGAAACGTATAAACAAATTCTTCAATGCATCTAACCAATGCTAATAAAACAATACTTAAAACTCGGAAGGGATGTAAAAGGTGTCTATGATTCTAAAACTCGGGGGCAGTTGGGATGAGGCTGCAAGGTAACAATTTTGATTTGTATCTATCAAAATTTCTTATCAAAAATCGCCCCGAAATTGGAGATAGATGATTCTGATAATATTTCAAATGGAATATTTGAAGTCCCACGTTCCTGCTACCATGCTGGTCGGAATTTGGTTTTTTACACCAAGGCCAGAGTTGACACCTTTCCAAAAGGTGTCAACTCTAAGCACAGGCGAAATCAAAAACCAAAAACCAAAAATCATGTAATCTTAAATCCAGCACAATTCTGATTTAAGATACCTGATTACATGACGTTTGATTTTTGATTGATGTCCCCCAATAAGACCAAGACCTGACATGTTTTAGAAACATGTCAGGTCTGTCCCATGATTATGCAAAACAAAAATACCCCAGGCGCAGTGCGCCCGGGGTATTTTTCATTCTTTATTACGAATCCAGTGTTCAGTAATCTATTATCTTGACGAGCAGATCTAAAACGAATCCCCATTTGCTATTTGATAGGTGATATCCAACGATCGTGAGTAGCCAGTCAAACTTGCTGGTAGATTGCATGGCATACTTAGGTAAAAATATTGTATTTGAAAAATCACTTGATTTCTATTTTCAATGATTTTTATAGGATTTTGGCTATGCATTGTAGTTGGTCTATTGTTAATTTTAAGATCGCCTTGTCGAGCAAAAAAAAAAGGCCGACAGTTTGGTACTGCGGCCTTATAAAAGCGGCTTTCATTTGGAATTGAAAAACCAACAGGGAAAATGTGATCCGAGGAGGTGGGTTGCTTCACCTAGCAGGCAATGACTTCATACTCCACCGAGTGCAACAACCCACCTCCTCAGTACGGGTGTTAATTGTTGATTGATTAGTGATGATTTATTGAAAGACTGTTATTCGCTGGGGGCTGACTGTTTATACCAGTTGATTGAAATGGTTATCAGTTGGGGAAGTTTTTTTTTGATTTATTGCATGCCAAATGTCAGCAGTCAATATTCCCTTGGTGTCCGACGCCTCGCAGGGCGTCTGATACCTATGCTCAAAACTAAAAGGTGTGAGGTGTCGGACGCCCTGCGAGGCGTCGGACACCGGGGGAACGTCTTTGGCTGCAAGACCATCAACGATTTACTACCTTTGCAAACCTTTTTTATAAGCCCCATTGTTTGGAAATCATTAGGGCCGTTGAAGTATTCTGTGGGTTTGGGAAAACCGGATTACGGTGCGCTGCACCTTGGTGCTGTCTTTTTTTCAAATTTCTACTACTAATTTTGCGCCGCTCTGCGCCTGTTGCCGACATGGATTTGAATTGCTGTAACATAATTTAAGTCTTGGCATAGAGCTAAGTAGTCGAGCCTAAATACTTTCCGTTTTTATCGGCTGCTTTTTCCATATACTGGACTTTTGACGTGATTTAAAATTGAAAAAACAGATATGTCTGATTTTCAGACAAAAACACATTTGGAAAATTATTTTTTGATGCTTTGGAAAAATGGGGTGTTTTCCCAAAACCACAAATAATTATTTTAACAATGTATAATCCACTGCCATATTGAACATTCGTTATCTGGCTACTTTGAAAAAAACTGCGTCAAAAGTCCAGTTCCATATAGCTGCGTTAATAAAAAGTTCACGTAGCCAGGCTATGCTCACTTTTTTTGCCTTGCTGTACGAAAAGATCAACTCGCTAAAATTCGGAAATTATTTAATCCCGACTACTTAAATTATTCATTGTTCATTCATCATTATTCATTAAAAAAAGTGTTTCCAAAATACGATGTCATAATAGTTGGTGCAGGACATTCGGGCTGTGAGGCTGCCATCGGTGCAGCCAACCTCGGCTCAAAAGTGCTGCTGGTGACGATGAACATGCAGACCATCGCGCAGATGAGTTGCAATCCTGCGATGGGTGGTGTTGCCAAAGGGCAGATCGTGCGGGAAATCGATGCTTTGGGCGGATATTCAGGCATCGTGACCGACCATACGATGGTGCAGTTCCGCATGCTTAACCGCTCGAAAGGGCCAGCCATGTGGAGTCCCCGTGCGCAGAGCGACCGCATGTTGTTTGCTGCCAAATGGCGCAAGATGCTGGAGGATCATCCAAATGTGGACTTTTGGCAGGAGATGGTGACTGGCATCATCGTGAAAGGCGGTCAGGCAAAAGGAGTGTACACAAGCATGGGTTTGGAGATTGAAAGTGAAACCGTCGTACTCACCAATGGCACATTCCTGAACGGCCTCATCCACATCGGCGAAAAGCAATTTGGCGGTGGCCGAGCTGGTGAACGAGCAGCCAAAGGCATTACTGAACAGTTGCGGGGGCTTGGCTTCGAATCAGGCAGGATGAAAACCGGCACCCCTCCCCGAGTGGATGGCCGAACCCTTGATTGGGACAAAATGGAAATACAGGAAGGCGACCAACCTGCCGGAAAATTCTCGTATACCGATACCCCAAAACTGGAAAAACAACTCCCCTGCCATGTCGCCTATACGAGCCAAGCGGTGCATGATATCCTCCGAACCGGATTTGACCGATCACCGATGTTCAATGGCCGGATCAAAGGGCAAGGGCCTCGCTACTGCCCTTCTATTGAAGACAAAATTGACCGTTTCGCCGATCGTGACCGCCATCAGTTGTTTGTGGAGCCAGAGGGTTGGGACACTTGTGAAATTTACGTAAATGGCTTTTCTTCTTCCCTCCCGGAAGAGGTGCAGTTCAAAGCCATGCGCCGCATTGTCGGATTTGAAAATGCGAAGATGTTCCGCCCAGGCTATGCCATTGAGTACGACTTTTTCCCACCTCACCAATTGCAACTTTCGCTGGAAACCCATTTGGTCAAAAACCTCTTTTTTGCAGGTCAAATAAATGGTACAACAGGGTACGAAGAAGCTGGTTGCCAGGGATTTATGGCCGGAATCAATGCCCATTTGAAAGCAAAGGGCCGGAAGCCATTTATTCTAAAAAGGTCAGAAGCATACATCGGTGTGCTGATTGACGACCTGGTGAACAAAGGCACTATCGAACCTTACCGGATGTTTACTTCCAGGGCAGAATATCGGATTTTACTCCGTCAGGACAATGCCGACATCCGGCTTACGCCGCTGATGAATCAGTTGAGAGAGGGCAGTGAGCAGTTGGCAGGACCGAGTTTGGCTGGGCGCATGAAACGGGTGACCGAGAAGAAGGAAGCTGGGAAGGCCATTGATAAATTCTTCCGTGAGTTTCCTGTTACACCTGACCTAATCAACGGATTTTTGGAGCAGCAAAATTCATCGCCCATCAAGCAGCAGGTGAAACTGCATGGGATATTATTGCGTCCGCATGTCTCCATTAACGATCTGAGGGGATTGCTTCCAAAATTAGATAATTTTCTGAGCCAATACGACGACGAGTTCATCAATGGTGCTGAGATAAACATGAAATATGAAGGATACATCCGCAAGGAACAGGAAATGGTGGACAAAATGAACCGGCTGGAAGAAGTAATAATTATCGAAAACTTTGATTTTCAAAAACTTAACGCCATTTCGGCGGAAGCCAGAGAGAAACTTTCCCGTGTAAAACCACGTACCATCGGCCAGGCGAGCCGCATCAGCGGGGTTACACCTGCCGACGTGTCAGTATTGTTGGTACATATGGGGAGATAGGAGAGGGATTGGTGTAAAGGTTTATTGGTTTATCGATACATCAATATTCCTTATTGGCCTCAATTGATTAAGATAGGTAATGACCAAAATGAAGGTTTATAGCCAAATTTAGAATAAATTACAATTTGTAAATTATTGTAAATCAATATTTAACGAACATCTGTCAGCCTTAAGAAAATGAAAATGAAGAAGCAAATAAGAATAGTAAAGAAAGGACAAGATGACGGAAACTTGCTATATTGGTTGTCATTAACCGAAAAAGAACGGATGATTGAATTGGAGAAAATGAGGCAACAAATCAATAAAATCAAATATGGAACTGGACAAGGATTTCAAAGAGTTTATCGAATTACTAAACGAGCATAAGGTCAAGTACTTGATAATAGGAGGATACGCTGTAAATTTTCATGGCTACCCAAGATATACCAAAGACATTGATTTTTGGCTTTGGATGACGAAATCGAATATCAATAATCTAATCAAAGCCATCAAAGAATTCGGTTTTGGAAGTTTGAATTTAGAGGTCGAAGATTTCATGACTCCCGAAAACATTGTACAACTTGGGTATGAACCCTACCGAATAGACTTGTTGGTAGATGTCGAGGGAGTTGATTTCGAGGAATGCTTTGAAAGAAGAACCGAAGCAGAATTGGACGGAACGGGACTGAAATTTTTATCGCTCCAAGATTTGATAACAGCTAAGAAAAACGCCGGCAGGCTCCAAGATTTAGCTGATGCTGAACAACTCGAAAAATTAGAAAATAAAAGAAGAAGAAATAAAAACAAAAACTAATACTACTTTAACGAAACGCACGGCTACACCTTTTACATCTACAAACCATTACTCCTTCTTGAAAAAAACAGAATCAATTGCCAGCTTCACCCGCACTTTCCGCAGGTTGCACCGATGGGTAGCAGTTCCAATGTTCATTTTTATGTTCATAATCGGTGGCACGGGTGTATTGTTAGGTTGGAAAAAACAACTCGACCTGCGGCCACCTACCCAAACCGGGATGAGTTCAGATTCCGGAAATTGGGTCTCACTTTACAAGATACAAGGTATTGTAGATGCGTACGTCACAGAAAAATTGGCACTGAACCCTGAAGTGGACCGGATCGATGTCCGCCCAAACAAGGGCATTGCCAAAATAACTTTCAAGCACCACTACACCGAAATACAGGTCGACCTGACTTCCGGCAAAATCCTCAGCACCGAGCGGCGCTATAACGACCTGATCGAACACATTCACGACGGCACCATTGTCGACCGACTATTCAATTCGGATGGCGAGCCTGTCAAAGTAACCTATACCACATTGACTTCCATTGGTTTAATGCTGCTTTCCTTCAGCGGTTTTTGGCTGTGGTATAACCCAAAACGGATACGGAAGATCAAGTATCATCAGGAGTGAATTGGTTTTTGGTTATCAGGGGTGTTAAGAGTAATTTCAATGATAGTACATTTCAGTAACGTGAACTAATTTGTTGGAAGCGTTTGCTGGAAATAAGACCTGACAGGTTTCGAAAACCTGTCAGGTCTGCTGCCGAAATTTTAAGTGCCAAAATTTCTCTTAACACCCTTAACTTGGTTATGGAAAATATGCACTGGAAAAAGTTAGAAAGGATTGAAAAACTTGCCAGGGGCAGTTTGGTGGGGCGCTTCCTCAATGATCCAATCAAATATATTTCAACAGTTGGGTACTGGCGGGTCGTTTATCCGATAAGAAAAAAAGGCAGGTTTGCGAAAGCGCAGACTTTCTTTGGGACCGACATGGCCGTGGTTTTACCGTCGGCAACGGAAATATTATTGTTTGGTGCAAAGACGCATGACTCCGAAATCAGGCTCGCTCGGTATCTGATGAAAAACCTAAATCCAGGTGATACGTTCTGCGATGTGGGCGCTCATTTTGGGTATTTTACTTTGCTCGCTGCCCAATTGGTTGGCGATAATGGACACATCGTATCTTTTGAAGCTTCTCCTTCCACTTTTGAAACATTAAAGAAAAACACAACTGGCATAAAAAATATCCTCCCACTTAATCGTGCAGCATCTGACTCGGAGGGTACGATGGTGTTCCATGAATTCCCGGCTCTTTTTTCTGAATACAACTCACTTGTTCTGCCTAATGGCAACCACGCAAAATGGATTAGGAAAAACCCACCAAAACGCATTGAGGTTGCGGGACAAAGACTTGATCGCTTTTTTTTTGAAAACAAAATTTCACCGAAAATAATCAAGATCGATGTGGAAGGCGCTGAAACTCAAGTGCTTAACGGGGCAACCGAATTCCTAAAAAAACACTCCCCTACCATAGTTATGGAGTATTTGACCGACAGCAACCAAAATGACGCCCACAGGAAAGCTGTCGAATTCGCCAATAGCGTTGGTTATCAACCTTTTATAATAAATAAAATAGGGGAAACAGAACCTTGTACCAACATTGAGTCTTCCATGAAATCACGTGGCTTGGACTCTGATAATGTTGTTTTGAAAAAGAGGTTTGAGTGATGAGTGATGAGTGATGAGGCATTTTTAATGGCTTGGGAGTAAAATTGCAAAAATAATACAAGTTAGCAATGAATCTAAGTTTCTGATAATCAATATTTTTTATATCTCAATTTTATCAATTATCAATTATCAATTAAGCTTCACTCCTCATCGGGTATGTCAAAAATATGCGGCGCTGTTTCCGTTTCTTCGAGGGTTTTCTCCTCCATCCTATCGAGAAATTTCACAGATTCTTGCCAAAATTCCTGAAAGGAGGGTTTGATGTATTCGTACGCTGTCTTCATTTTATCGGGGAATTCCTTTAAATATGGATAGGTCACGGAGCTTTCCCTAGTGTCATCATTGATGATATGGGATTTATCACCAAACCACACGAATAGGGCAAAGATCAACGTGTAAAGAGCTGTCAAAAGGAATCCGCCTGCTGTTTGGTTGATAATATTGACATTGGCCCCCCGCATTGCTTTTTCTAGAAACCTCGCGGCCAACCGAATAATTATCATCGTCAGGAAAAAGGAAAGCAAAAAGCCAAGAATAAAATTAATCGGGCTATCAGACTTGAGCAGAGAATCAAAAAAACGGGTGGCAGCAGGAGCTAGTTTAAAAGCAACGGTCAGTCCAAAAATAATGGAAAAAACAGTAAAAACCGTTTTGATGATACCCCTGGAAAAACCTTGGTAAAACCCCCAGCCAGCAAAAACCAATAATAATCCGTCTATGATCATGTTTTACTTTTAAAAGGAAAGCTTTGAGTCCGTGAATTTGTTTAGGAACAATGAAATAATCCAATCCCACAACTCCATAGATTTTTTGGCGTTTTAATCGAATCTATGGCAACAGACTCAAAACCAAAATCTTGATGAACCCAAATATAGGAGTTAACAAAAATAATTTGGCTTAATTTTCGACGATATAGGTGTAGGTACATTTTAATTTATACTTTTGCCCTACCAACCCTAGCGTTTCAAAACAATTTATTAACCGCTTCTAACAGTTTTCACCTCCACAAATTTTAACTTAAAACAGTATTTGCCATGAAGGCATTCGCAGTTATTGTTTTCACCATTCTATTTTCATGGGCATTCTCCATCGAGGGTGTCAATGGGCAAACTTCGCATTCACAATTGGCAGATAGTAATGTTTTGCCAAAAGTATTTATGCTCGGCGAACAGGGCCAATTGTATGAAAACATCATGCCTGGGTACCAAACTTTGCTAGATGCCTGCGATGGAGATATGGTCGTAGCTTTCCAAAAGCTACACAGCATGATGAAAGAAATGGAGGCTTATGCTGATCTGTTGGAATACGATCTGAAAGGTGTTAATGCCTGGATGCATTTTTTCTGGGCCGAAGATGGCTCGATCGATCATATCGGTTTCCACCTAAAGCCAAATTCCAAAAACGTGGATACCAAAGAACTTGAACTTTTCCTCAAAAACTTTGCCTTTCAGTATAAATTTCCGCTTGTCGCCAACGTGCAGTATTCTCTCTATTCCACATTTTCATTCCCTGTTTTTTGACTTGAGGGGTCAGGGGTGGAAAAATCCAAGAACCTGTCTTTTTCAACCAAAACTTAAAGGCATCCTTAATTTGAGGTAGCCGCAAAGTCCCGTCCAACATTTCTGAGGCAACACCTTCTGCCACCCCGCTCCTCCACGGTTCAGAGGCATCGCCTCAGAAATTCTATTTGACCTGTATAAAAAAATACCATTTCCCAAATCCATTCTGACCCCTGACCCCCACGGCTGTTAAGTGCTAAGGGTTTTAATGTAAAATGAAAAATGAAAAATCAGACACACGTACCTACCTGATGGCGAGTGTTTTACGTGCAGGCCATTTTTAAATTTTAAATTCATCATTTTAAATTTAAAATTTAAAAGCGAGAACTTAACAGCCCTGCCCTGGCCCTTCCCCCTGACTCCTCTTCATATTTCCGCTCCGACCCTTTCCAACAACGCCTTCGTCTTTTTGATACCTTCATCTTCGCTGAGCGTACCACCTTCGTACTCAATGCCTATGAAGCCAGCATAACCGGCATCTTTTACTATTTTGAGCATTTTACGGAAATCAGTATTTGTCTCGTTACCTTCTCCATCAAAATCATGGGACTTGGCACTTACCCCTTTGGCATAAGGCATGAGTTCGGTTACCCCTCTATAGCGATCGTACTCATCTACACATTTGCCATCCTCCTGCTTGATACAAAAATTGCCAAAATCAGGAAGTGTGCCACTATTTGGTTTGTTGACAGCTGCCATCACACCGCTCAACCAATTGCCATCGGAAGAATAGCCACCATGATTTTCAACGATAACATTGATGCCAGCTTTTTGGCCATATTCTGCCAGTCTGCTAAGACCATCTACAGCCGCTTTGGCAGCTTCGGCCATGTCGGGGTTATCGCTACGGGCATTTACACGAATACTATGGCAACCTAAATAGGCAGCAGCATCCACCCATTTATGATGATTTTCGATGGATTGGTTAAGCACCTTGACATCAGTAGCAGCTAAGTCTCCCTCATTATCGATCATAATGAGCAGACTTTCCACGCCATTGTCTTCAGCCCTTTTTTTCATTTCCGCTAAATAAGCCTGATCGTTGGCTTTATCAGCAAAAAACTGGTTGACATATTCCACTGCCTCAATTCCATAAACATTCTTTGCTGTGGCAGCAAAATCGAGGTTATCCAGTTCTTTTTTATCCCTGATGGTGCGGTGGAGCGACCATTGGGCAAGTGATATTTTAAAAAACATCTCTTTAGGTGATGCCGCTGCATCGTCATTCTCAGCATCATCAGCTTGACCTCCCGAATCGCCAGGGCCACAACCATACAGCCACAGCGCACCAGCTCCAAATGCCAGTCCTGATTTTTTGATAAATGTTCGTCTTGCTTTTTTCATAAAATAAGTTTTGGGAGCTGACCTTTAAATCGCTCCTTGTTATTTGATTGGTAAAATTGAACGCAGAGGTGCGGAGACGCAGAGAACAAAGCAAACTTAGCGTCTCCGCACCTCTGCGTTCAATACTAGTCGGCAACTCAAGCAAGCACAGTCTTCAGCGCCTCGGCAAACTTATCCACCTCTTCCAACTTACCAGTGCTCACCCTGCACCACTTTGTATAGGGTGGAAATGGCCGCCCGACCTTAACGCCCTGCTCCTGCATGGAGGCGTTAAATTGCTTGATTTCAACCCCCGTTTTAAAGAAAACAAAATTGGTGTGACTCTTTACGTACTCTAAATTTAGGGCATCCAAGCTATCATAGATTTTTTGACGTGCCTGGAGGTTCATATCCAAGCTGTATTTATAAAAGTCATGTTCATCCATCGCTGTAATACCCGCATGGAGCGCGAGGATATTTGGTCGGTCAACCTGGCATTTTTTTATTCTTTTTATGATGTCAGGCCGAGCCACAATGTACCCAAGCCTGATGCCAGCAAGGCCATAAACCTTTGAAAATGTGCGTGATACAATTACATTCTGGTTGTCCTTCACCAATTCCAACATGGATGGGTATTCTGGCACAGTGATATAATCGTAATACGCTTCATCGCTGAATACCATGGTTTTTTTAGAAGCCGACTCACAAAAATCACGGAGCTTGTCAGCTGGCACAATCGTACCCGTTGGGTTGTTCGGGTTACAAAGGAACACCAAACGGGTATTGCCCGAAATCCGGTTTTCCATCTCCTCAATGTCCAGTTCCAATGTCCCTTCTTTTACCGGCACCCTGTTCACGTAAGCCCCAAAATGGTCGGCATAATAGAGCATGGTTTCGAAAGTTGGATCAGCCGCAATCACTTCTCCACCGTTCAGGCCATAAGCCAAAGCCGTGATTTTTAACGCCTCGGTCGAACCCACCGTAATCAAAATATGATCGGTTGTCACGCCTTCTTTTTCCGCTAGTTTCTTTTGCAAAACCGCTCTGTCCTCAAACGGGTAGCGACAAACGGAATCGAAGTTATCGATCAATGCCTGGCGCACTTTTTTGGAAGGGCCATAAGGGTTTTCATTGGAACTCAACTTTACCAAAGTCCCAGGTGGGGCATAGTCCAGTTCCTGACTGTTAAGATATTCTTGAAATGATGGGATGGCTGCGGTTGAAGTTCCCATGAAAGAAAGCACACCAGAAGCAATTCCTGCTGACTTTAGCCATTGACGCCTGTTGAGTGACATAATCTGGATTTTAGATATTAGACGTTAGACAGCGAGACGATAGAAATAATAATACTTGATTATCAATGACTTACAAAATTATTTTACGGTAAATTACCTAATGTCTAATGTCCAGTTTTAGATTAAGAAGTTGGAAATAAAGGTTCGGCAGGTAAGGTAGTCAAAAAGTAGAAGAAGAAGAAAAAGCTGTGGAATGTTGCATAAAAATTCACTCCAGTACACTTTTTATTCTGACCTCATTAAAGGTCTAAAATGGGTAGAAAAATGGATGGCTGACATTTATCATCTTGTAACCCGCCATTTTAATGGCGGGACTTGGAAATCTACCAACTTACATCTAACATTTTTACAGAACATCAACATCGGGTATTTGCCATATAGTAAATGCTGATGTCCTGCAAAGATGATAGATGATGCGGTGCAGGTATTTTTGCCCCTCGTTGAAACGAGGGGTTACAAGATGTTGGATGGTCGGGCTACCACTCGTTCCTTAGAAGAAAACTTAAAATACACTATTCGGGACACCATCAAAAAAAGAAACCCGGTCACTCCTATAGTAAAGCGACCGGGCCTTCAAATGCCTCTAAATAAATATTTTTGGTTAAGAAGGGTGCTCAGGGAAAATAATCTTTCGCAATGCTTAGGATTGAACCATCAATTGTATGAAAAGCTCAATTTGGTTTTTATACCTTGAAGCTATTACGTCGAAAGAACCAGCAATTTATTTTGTTAGGATTAGGGGGTCCTATGGAGTTGATCGAAGAGAATTTTTATTTTCTCTGTTTGATGAAACAAAGGTAAGGGCTGTACTAATGCGAAAAAGAGACAAAAAGAAATGTTTGTTAATAAATTTATTTCTATTTTTGTTTGGCAATATACAATAGATAATATTATATCTTGCTGATTAACTGTTATTTACATATCATTAATCATACGATAATCTGTTAGTGAATTTACGGCATTATGGTTGGACAAAAACTTACAAAAATTCTTGAATCACTCAGCCCTGAAGAATTCAAAAGGCTGAAAAGGGCTTTGGCATCCCCCTATTTTGCGACCAATCCAAGGCTTCTTACCTTATACGACTACCTCAAGAAACATTATCCCGACTTTGATGAAAGCAAGTTCCAAAAGGAAAAACTGTACAAAAAGCTGTACCCAGGAAAACCTCATAACGATGGCGTGCTCCGCGTGCTGGTCAGGGAATTCAGTACGGTAGTGGAGGACTTCATTATGTTGGAACGGTTGCGCTCCGATAAACATGAACGCAAAAAAATGTTGGTCAGCGAATACGGGAAGCGAAATTTATACGAATACTTTAAAAAAGGGACAGAAGAGTTGCTGGCTGGGTTTGATGATTCATATATTAAGGACATGGAGTATTTTAAAGAGAGCATTGGGTTATATCAGGATTATTGTTTTCACCCTTTGACAAATAATTACGACGCCAATGATAATTCTTTAGAAAACCTGATGGACAGTTTGGATTCTTATTTTGTTTTGGCAAAATATAGGTTTACTCAAATATTGCGGAACAAAAATACGATATTTAAAAAAGAATCGAAATTTAGATTTTTTGAAAATATTAGAAATTATGAAGACGAATTATTTATCGAAAATAAAATAATTGTACTTTATGAATTATTGAATAAATTGCATGACACAAATGATGAAAATTATTTCCAGCAATTAAAACAGATTTTCTTTCCAGTCATTTCCAAGATAAAAAGAACAGACTGTCGAATTATATATTACATTGGATTGAATTACTGTTCAAGACAAATCAATAGTGGGATTAGAGCCTTTAGCGAGGAATCATTAAATTGGTATAAAAAAGGATTAGACCACAAATTACTTATTGAAAACAATAAAATGAGTGACCTCACTTTTACAAATATAATTGCTTCTGCATGTAGAGAAAATGAATTTGTTTGGGCAGAAAAATTCATCAAAGAACACGAGAATTATCTTCATGAAACTGTCAAATTAGATGCAATTAATTATAGCAAAAGTTTTTTGTTTTTCAATCAAAAAAAGTTGGATAGCTCTATGAACATTCTTAATTCTCACAATTTTTCAACTAAATACCAATTGAGTGCAAGGTCTCTTGCCATTATTAATATTTTTGAGCAAGCACAAATAGATCAAAATTATTTTTTTGTCCTGCAATCACAAATTGAAGCATTTAAAAAATACTTGCACAGGAATACAATGTTTTCCGACAGCATAATAATACGACAATTAAATTTTTTAAAAATTATTGACAAATTTGGAAAAAAATTATGGGCAAACGAAGATAAACGAAAAACAAGAGAATGGATAAAGAGTATTTTAAGAAAAGAACAAATAATTGTTCTTAAAACGTGGTTGATTGAAAAATCAAATACAATATAAAATATAGTGACACCACAATGAAACATGGTGCCACTATATTTTTATCCTATTTGCGCTTCCTCAATAATAATATTCCCCCCTTTAATCTCTTTCTGTTTATTAACATCAAGGGCGACTTTGATAAATTTAATCAATGAGTTGTTTGTGGCTGAATTTTTAACATTTGTAATTTTCATAATAGACATTAGTTTGTGAGCTCTCCACATGGTATGTTGTGAAGCAGTTCGGTTTTTAATTAATTAATTTTTGTTTTATGTAGCCTTGAATAATGGATATTAAAAATGGGTATGTACCCAAAGCGGAAGCGCATACTTCAGCATTTCACCATACACAATAGAAATTATATATGGTCAATAATATCCATTGAATGTTTGTGCCGGTAGTGTTTTACAAATACGGGAAAAAATAGAGGTAGGGAGTGGGTGTTTAGGAATGAGGGAAAAATAAAACGCACATCTTGACTGACTCTTTTTCCTTCTAAAAAACTTAAAAAATAAGTCCGTAACTAAGGCTATGCACTGACTTTTAAAGTTCTTTACAAGAAAAAATAGCGCATTCAATCTTGTGTGTTTTATTCTTCCCTCATTCCTTAGTGACAACTGTTAATTGCCGACCAGTTAATTATGGCAAATTCAGATTATGCCATTTTTATTTCATAGTTTATTAATTCCAATTTTATTATCGATATTTCAAAAAAGGAAACCTCAATTTATAATAGGGTTGTAAGTGATTACCAAAAAGATGTAGGGAATTTTTCAAAAACAAAGGGAGGAGAAATGAAAGTCTGGAAGAATAATTTCAAAAAGCATTCCAACTTGAATGGAGCAGCTGACAAATTGGAGACAACTCAAAAAATGCCTCTCGGTGTCGGACGCCTCGGAAGGCGTCCGACACCTAATCTTAATTTTCTGACAAAGGTGTCAGACGCCCTTTGAGGCGTCGGACACCGGGGACATGAATTGGGTGTTTCGGCTTCGGACATTTTGAAATGTACCCATGCAATTTTATCTTTCCGAAAAACTATCTTTGCACAGAACATCAAACACAATCAGTATGAAAAGAACGATACTTCCCTTCCTTTTTTCCTTATTCATCCTTTTGCCAACTTTTCTCGTTGCACAGCAAACATTCCCTCGCAATAATGTAGCTGACCACCGGGAAGGACTATATGCTTTCACCAACGCAACCATTTATAAAAGCTGGAATGAACAACTGGAAGACGCTACCCTGGTCATCCGCAAGGGCAAAATTGAAAATATTGGCCAAGGCATTCCCGTACCAAATGATGCTGTGATCATCGACCTAAATGGCAAAACGGTATATCCATCTTTCATAGATATTTATTCGGATTACGGAATGCCGGAAATAAAGCGGCAACGGAGCGGAGGTGGTTTTGGCAGCCGAAGCGCCACCAAGTTCGAGACGGAGAAAAAAGGCGCATATAGCTGGAATGCTGCATTGAAGCCTGAATTTCAGGCACATGAAGTGTTTGATGCCAATGAAAAAAAAGCAGGGGAATTGCGCAAAAAAGGGTTCGGCGCAGCCCTTTCACACAATAAGGACGGCATTTCAAGAGGAACATCCGTCATGGTAACATTGTCCGATGAGCGGGAGCATGAGATGATTGTAAAGGAAAAAGTCGCACACCATTTATCTTTTAACAAAGGCACATCCTCCATGCCTTACCCACGCTCGTTGATGGGCTGTATTTATCTATTGCGCCAGTCCTATTATGATGGACAGTGGTACAAAAGCACTGGGCACAAAGAAGAGATAAACCTTTCGCTCCAAGCTTGGAACGAGGTGATTGGCCTGCGGCAGATTTTCGATACAAACAATCGACTGGAAGTGCTGCGGGCATCCAAGCTCGGAAAAGAGTTTGGTGTGACTTATATCATCAAAGGCAGCGGCGATGAATACCAGCGCTTGGATGAAATAAAAGCAACCGCATCGTCCCTGATATTGCCGCTCAATTTCCCTGATGCCTTCGACGTGGAGGACCCTTATGATGCCATGACGGTCAACCTTTCAGACATGAAACATTGGGAACTTGCACCAACCAATCCTGCCAAGGTTGCCAAAGCGGGGATTCCATTTGCCTTGACCCAACATGGCCTTAAAAAAGGAGCCGACTTCATGGCCAACCTCCGCAAAGCAATCGAAAACGGCCTGTCAGAAGATGATGCACTGAAAGCCCTGACCTATACACCTGCCGAATTCTCCAATTGCCTCAATGATCTGGGCACTTTGGACAAAGGGAAATTGGCTAATTTCATCATAACGGATGGAAATGTTTTCGATAAAAAAACCAAAATCTACCACAATTGGGTAAAAGGTAAACCATTCGTAATCAAGGCATTAGAATTGCCAAACATTCAACCAGGCATGTTCGATTTTATAGTCGGGGACATGGTACGCAAACTAGAAGTAAAGGAAAAAGACGGCAAATACGAAATGAATATTTTAGTGGATGATTCAGTGGGAACCAAAGTCAACAATAAAATCAATAATGGCCGGATCACCCTGAGTTTTAAAATAAAAGGAAGTGATTCAAGCACACGCCTTTCCGGAACCATCGGGAATGAAAAATGGATTGGAACTGGCCAGGAAGGAGGTGGCAATTGGGCAAGCTGGGCATGCATCCGCACGGGCGACCTTCCCAAAAAAACGGAATCTGGAAACAAAGAAAAGCGCGGGGAAAAAGGTCAAAAAGACAAAAAATCAACTGCGGAAGATCTGGGCAAAGTCACGTACCCATTTATCGGTTTTGGATGGACAGAGCGGCCAAGCCAACAAACCTATTTATTAAAAAACGCAACTGTCTGGACTTGTGAAAAGGATGGTATTTTGGAAAATACCGATGTTTTGATCCGAAACGGAAAGGTGCAACTGGTTGGCAAGAACATCCAAATGGATGACGCCATAACCATTGATGCCACGGGCCGCCACATTACGCCGGGCATCATTGACGAACACACGCACATTGCTGCCAGCCGAGGCATCAATGAAGGATCTTCCCAGTTTAGCAGCGCCGAAGTACGAATCGGGGATGTAATAAACAGCGAAGACATCAATATTTACAGGCAGTTGTCGGGCGGCGTCACCACGGCACAGATACTGCACGGCTCCTCGAACCCCATCGGCGGACAGAGCGCCATCATCAAATTGCGCTGGGGATTTGCGCCAGAGGAAATGAAATACGAACATGCCAAGCCGTTCATCAAATTTGCGCTGGGTGAAAATGTGAAACGCTCCCGCAGCAGCAGCAACGACCGTTTCCCGAGCACCCGCATGGGCGTGGCCCAGGTCTATGAAGATCATTTCACAGAAGCCAGACAATATGGCGAACTCAAGCGCAGCGGCAAACCTTTCCGCCGGGATTTGGAACAGGACTGCATTCTCGAAATTCTGGAAAGTGAGCGTTTCATTTCCTGCCACAGCTATCGCCAAAGCGAAATAAACATGCTGATGAAAGTGGCTGAAAAATATGATTTCAGGGTAAACACTTTCACCCATATTTTAGAAGGATATAAAGTTGCCGATAAAATGGCGGAGCACGGCGTGGGCGGCAGCAGTTTTGCCGACTGGTGGGCCTACAAGTTCGAAGTTTACGAAGCCATCCCGCACAATGGTGCCATCATGCACGAGCAGGGAGTCACCGTGGCATTCAACTCTGACGATGCCGAAATGGCCCGCCGTCTCAACCAAGAAGCCGCCAAAGCAGTGCGATTTGGAGGGGTGAGCGAGGAGGAAGCATTAAAATTTGTAACCCTCAACCCTGCCAAGCTGCTGCACATCGACGACCACACTGGCAGCCTTAAAATTGGCAAAGATGCTGATGTAGTACTCTGGAGCGGTCACCCGCTTTCCGTGTATTCTAAGGCTGACATGACCTTCATTGACGGCATCAAATTTTTTGACAGGGAAGGTGATCTAAAAAAACGTGAAGAAGTAGCTGCTGAACGCAACCGACTCATACAGAAGATGTTGGCCGCAAAAAAAGGTGGTGGAAAAACACAACGTCCAAATAGCAGGCGCGGCAATCACTATCATTGCGACAGCGAGGAAGATGAGGGGTTTTGAATTGAGAATGAAGAATTGAGAATTGAGAATGAAGCCCCGAGTCGAATTTGGATGAGAATTGAGAATCTTGAAAAAGTTGAATCTTCATGAAAGAGAATGTGATAAAGGATAAAACATTTGCTTTCGGAAAGCGGATTGTGCGTAAGTAGGTGGAGTTAAATAATCGACACTTTTGACGAGGTTACCTGCCTACCGGCAGGCAGGTTTTTTCGTCAGACAAGGCAAAAAAAATTAGCATAGCCATAGCTACGGTCATTTTTTTTAACAAAGTATGGCGGAAA
>JAJCYI010000220.1 GCA_029263015.1 Saprospiraceae bacterium
AATGCCAAACCAACGGTATTTTTCGTGCCGTAGGTACGTAACATTTTCCACGTTGCGTACCTACGGCACGGTGAAAACCCCTGCAAATGCTTGGCTACCCATGTTCCGTCCCTAACGGGACAACAAGATTGCTATCCAGAACTCACGCTTGAATAGATTGTCTCAAACAAAAAAGCCCCGATCAAACGACCGGAGCTTTTTCAAGTTCTTTCTATATGTAATAAGCTTTAGGCTTTTACCAAGCCTTTTGCTTCTTCGATAATACTTTCTGCAATGTTCTTCGGACACTCGGCGTAGTGCGAGAATTCCATGGTAGAACTCGCACGGCCTGAAGTGATGGTACGCAATTGCGTCACGTAACCGAACATTTCTGAGAGCGGCACATCTGCCTGTACTGCAACTGCACCTCCTGTCCGTTGTTCTTGGCCTTTTGGCAAACCGCGGCGGCGGTTCAAGTCGCCTATGACTGGACCTGTATATACTTCCGGAGTGACAACCTCCAATTTCATAATAGGCTCCATCAAGGCCGGTTTGCATTTGTGTGCTGCGGCACGGAAACCTTCTTTGGCACATAGTTCAAAGGCAATTGGCTTACTATCCACGGCGTGCATAGACCCGTCGAAAACCCTTACTTTCATGCTCTCAATACCATATCCAGCCAAAATACCATTGGACATCATGGCAGTAAAACCATCCCTGATAGGCTTCTGATAATTTTTATCGATCTTACCACCAACGATAGCCCAGTCGAATTGCAGGGTGGTCTTTCCGCTTTTAAAATCATCAGTTTCGAGGAATTCAGGATCGGCAGGGCCGAGTTCAAATTCCATGTCGGCAAAGAGACCGGAACCACCTGACTGCTTTTTCAGCCGTTCCCGGTGTTCGACAGATAGGGTCAAGGCTTCTTTATAAGTAACCTGTGGCTGTCCCTGGTTACATTCTACTTTGAATTCCCGTCTGAGACGGTCAACGATGATTTCCAGGTGAAGCTCACCCATGCCACTGATAATGGTCTGGTTGGTATCGTGATCTACCCTGACCTTAAAGGTTGGGTCTTCTTCAGAAAGTTTGGACAATGCCATGCCCAATTTATCCATATCTTTTTGCGACTTTGGTTCCACTGCGATTCCGATAACAGGATCGGGGAAAGTCATGCTTTCTAAAATGATTGGGTGTTTAAGGTCACAAAGCGTATCACCAGTACGAATGTCTTTGAACCCAACTACAGCTGCAATGTCCCCAGCTTCAACGGCATCAATAGGGTTCTGCTTATTAGAGTGCATCTGATAAATACGTGAAATCCTTTCTTTCTTATCAGAACGGGTGTTCAATACTGCAGAGCCTGCATCTAATTTACCTGAATAAACCCGTATGAATGCCAAACGTCCTACATAGGGATCGGTGGCAATCTTGAAGGCCAATGCTGTGAAAGGTTCATCAACTGAAGGCTTTCTGGTTACTACCTCGTCAGTCTTTGGATTGACACCCTCAATTCCCTCAATATCCATTGGTGAAGGCAAAAATTCACAAACCGCATTCAAAAGTGCTTGTACCCCTTTGTTCTTAAACGCAGAGCCGCACATCATGGGAGTGATAGACATATCAATCGCTGCTTTACGGATTGCTGCCCTTACTTCATCCACTGTGATGGTATTTGGGTCATCAAAGAATTTTTCCAACAAATTCTCGTCATAATCCGCAACTGCTTCGAGCAACTTGGCGCGATATTCTTCTACTGTATCTTTCAAGTCATCGGGAATTGGAATTACTTTATAGGTCATCCCTTGATCTTCTTCATTCCAGACAATGGCCTCCATAGTAATGAGGTCAACGACCCCTATGAAGGTTTCTTCAGCGCCTATCGGAATTTGAAGGGGTACTGCGTTGGTACCCAATTTTTCCTTTACATCATTTACGACATCGAAGAAGTTTGCACCACTCCTGTCCATTTTATTTACAAAACCAATACGTGGGACTTTGTAACGGTCTGCTTGACGCCACACCGTTTCAGATTGTGGCTCCACACCAGAAACTGCACAGAAGAGTGCAACCGTGCCATCCAATACACGCAAAGAACGCTCAACCTCTACAGTGAAGTCAACGTGGCCGGGAGTGTCAATGATATTGACTGAATAGTTTTGGTCTTTCCAGTTCCAATCTGTTTTGGTTGCTGCTGAAGTAATCGTGATGCCACGCTCCTGCTCCTGCTCCATCCAATCCATTGTAGCAGCACCATCGTGTACCTCACCAATTTTGTGGGTCAGGCCGGTGTAGAAAAGAATACGCTCGGTAGTTGTTGTTTTACCGGCGTCAATGTGGGCAGCAATGCCAATGTTCCTGGTGAATCTTAAATCTCTTGCCATAATTGTTCCCCGTCAAGGGATTTATAATAATTAATGAAATTGGTAGTACGTGGTTTCACCCCTAACAGTTTCCCAATACTACTATTGATGTCAAAACCGAATTGAGATGGGATAAAAATCCAACGAGTTTGGAAAGCACAGAGACAATAGGCTTTCCAAACTCGTCGAAGTTGTATTTACTTAGTTGGTATTACGCTTTGAAGTGGGCAAAGGCGCGGTTGGCTTCAGCCATGCGGTGCGTATCTTCTTTACGTTTTACCGCAGCACCTTCACCTTTGCTTGCAGCGATCAGTTCAGCTGCCAATTTCTCTGCAAACCCTTTGCCGCTTCTTTCCCTTGAAAAACGAACCAACCACTTCATTCCAAACATGATCTTGCGCTTAGACCTGATCTCCTGTGGAATCTGGAATGTTGCCCCACCAATTCTTCTTGCTTTTACCTGTACTTGAGGCATTGCATTGGTGAGTGCTTTTTTCCACACGGCATGTTCATCTTGTTGCGTGCGCTCTTTAATAATGTCCATGGCATCATAGAAGAGTTGAAAAGCTGTTGATTTTTTACCAGCCATCATGATATTATTTACAAACTGGGTGATCATCGGGTCATTGTACCGAGGGTCTGGCTGAATTACTCTTATCTTAGGTTTATGCTTCCTCATTTGATAAGGATTGAATTTTTATTGGGATAGAAGGATCGAAACTCCTTTTCCCTACACATTAAAGATATATGTCAAATTTGAACTATCGAAAAAACAAAATGCCCTATTTCTTAGGGGCTTTGGTACCGTACTGACTACGGCTTTTCCTTCTATTCTGTACACCCGCAGTATCCAATGCACCACGAACGATGGTATAACGCACACCTGGAAGGTCTTTCACACGGCCACCCCTAACCAATACAATGGAGTGCTCCTGCAAATTGTGCCCCTCGCCCGGGATATAACAGATCACTTCCGTGCCGTTCGTCAAACGAACCTTGGCCACTTTACGCAAAGCTGAATTAGGTTTCTTTGGCGTGGTGGTATAAACCCTCGTGCAAACGCCCCTTTTCTGAGGACAAGAATCCAAAGCACGCGATTTGCTCTTCATCACGATTTTCTTCCTTCCTTTACGTACAAGCTGATTGATAGTTGGCATAATTACTTAATTTATCTTTTATTCTTTCGACAGTTCCTTATTTCAAAATCAGCAATAAAATTGCTGTTTTTCGCCCAAATCTATAGATTTCTGAAAAGCGAGCGCAAATGTAGTGCTTTTTAACGGAAAAAAACAGGCAAGGTTTAAAAATATTTGGGATAAGATTTTAACAAATAATGGCTTTATAAACCGATGAAATCCTGTACCGCACTCGGCCAAAACAACCTGATTTTATAATGCAAAACCAAGCCTTGCCGAAATTAATAAAACAAGCGGTTAGCGAAGTTGATTTAGGGGTCAGGGAACTGATTTTGCCAGAATGGGTGTATTGTCTTTTCACTGTCCTGATTCCAAATCCTTTCGAGGTCATTTATCCCTGCTTTTAAATTGGTTGGCCTAAATAATCCCCTTGGAAAAGTATCGTTTTGATTTGCGACCCTATTTATTCCGTATTCCCAAACAAAAAATGATCGGGCAGGCCAAGCCTGTCCGATCATTTGAACATTGGTGATTATACCAAATCCCAATTTATTTCTGCCTGTCCTTTTACCAAATCTTCACAAATTTCTTTGCCTCAATCCCGCTGTCCATTTTCATTAAGATAAAATAGGTTCCAGCGGGTAATTGGGAAGTATCAAAAAGGAATTGATTTTCCCCAGTCGTGATCTCTTGCCTCACGGAGGAAGATTTGCTACCCATGACATTCACAATATCAAATAACGCTTTACCGGAAACCATTGATGCAAACCTGACCGTCAACAAATCCCTAACAGGATTTGGCACCAATTCAAATGATCCAATCTCAGCAATGGTGACTGCATTCACGCCGCCCTCGCATTCCAGTTCCATCAATTCGACCGCAGAGCAGCCATTGCCGTCGGTAATGCCGACGCTGATCTGGGCCGGGCCATCTCCTGTCAGCACCTCCGCTATTGGCTGGCCGGGCATGGCGGTAATCTGCCAGCCGTTTCCAGAAATTATCTGCCAGGTGTACGAATAAGGTGCAATCCCGTTCTGTGGGCTGATGGCCAATTGGTACGCCTCGCCGCAGTCAATTTCGGCAGGGAAAGCGACCGTCATGCCGAAAGCTGCATCGGTAATCAGCACCTCCAAGGTATGGGAAGCGGCATTATTGCACAAGTCCGTAGCTATATATGTGTAAATGTGAGTTATGAAATCACAATTTGATTCGGTGCTGGTACTGATGTCGAAAACAACCTCGTTGCAGTCATCCGCATCACCTGCGGGTGGCAACCACAAATCAAATTCCGATAGCGTCAATTCCAAATAGGATGGCATGGCATTGAAGACAGGTGCTTCATCATCCATCGAATGGATTGATTGTGAAAGTTCATTGCTGTTACCGCAAGCATCCATCGCCGTCCAGGTGCGGGTATTGATTGTTTCACAGGCAAACACTTCTTCCTGATCGCTGAAAGTAATCGTGAGGTTGCTGCAATCATCGACCGCCTCCACATTATCAAATACTACTGGTTCACTGCAACTGATAAATTGGTCGTCAACAACAGTTGTAAAATAAGGAGTTTCCGTGTCCGCCACGGTCACTTTTTGTTCGGTCTGTGAAATATTGCCGCAGGCATCGGTGGCTACCCAGGTTCGGGTGACGATATATCCACCTCCACAGGTGGTTGCTGTTTCATCAATAAATGAAACATCCACGCTGGAACAACCATCGGCTGCTTCCGCAATACCAAAATCGACCGATTCGCCACAGCTGATTGTTTTATCATCGGGCACAAATTCAAAAACAGGGGCAACATCATCTTGAACAGTCACTGTTTGCGAAGCAGTGGATTCATTTCCACAAGCATCGGTAGCAGTCCAGGTTCGGGTAAGTGAATGGCTGCCACCGCACAAATCAGCTGATGAATCTGTGAAACTCAGCTGCGCATTGGAGCAAGCATCTGCCGCCGCTGCCTGACCAAAAACGACTGGCTCACCACAACTGATCGTCATGTCCAGTGGAACAGATTCAAAAACAGGCGCATCGTCGTCAACTAAAGTCAACGTTTGCGAAGCTGAACTTTCATTTCCACAAGGGTCAATGGCCGTCCAAGTACGCGTAATGGTGAAATCATTGCAGCCACCTCCATTTTCCCAGACATCATTATACGAAATATCTATTGCCGTTCCCGAAGCGCAGTTATCCTTGATGGTTGGCGTGCCAAAAACAGGCGTGCCGCCATCGCAATTGAATGTGCCGTCAGTTGGCACAAACTCAAATGTCGGGGCCGTTTGATCAGCCTCAATCTTGATTATTTGGGTTGCCTCTATCATGTTTCCACAATCATCTACCGCTGTCCATATTCGGGTAATCACTGTTCCTTCTGTACAATCTTCATCATAAAAATCCTCAAAAGTGAGCTGCAAACCATCACATGCAGAATGACACACTGCCTGCCCAATAAATATATCGTCCCCGCAACTAACAAGCTGATTTTCAGGTATATAAGAGAAGGCAATCAAATTACCGTTATTGAATCCCGGAAGTACCCAAGCGTTGGAAATAGCGGTACTTGAGTTGCCACAATCATCAGTAGCCGTCCAAGTCCGTATGATGTCGAAGCCGAACCACACACTATCCACTTGGTGGCAATCGCCAGTTCCTACAATGGAATCCTGCCAGGTGATCGTCACGTCACCGCAAGCGTCAAAAGCGATCGGGTCGTCAAATACGATGTCGTCGTCGCAATCAAAAAACTGGTCGTAAGGCACAAATACAAAAACCGGGGCTGTCGTATCAGGCGAGGTGGTCACATTTTGGGAAAACATGGAATTGTTGCCACATAAGTCGGTGGCCGTCCATAGCCGTGTGAATACAAAACCCGAATCGCAACTACCCGTCACATTATCATCTTCATAAGAGAGGGTGGTCGCACCGCAGTTGTCAAAAGCAACTGGGAGCTGTATATCCTCCCCGCAATCTACCGTGATATCAAGCGGATTATTTTGGTGAAAAACCGGAGCCAGGGTGTCAGGGCCGACGAGGATCGTTTGGACGATCGATTCCATATTTCCACAAGAATCATGGGCAATCCAAGTACGTGTAACACTAAATGGCTGGCTACAATCGCCATTGTTTTCCACATCATCGGTGAAGCTGAGACTCAGTCCACCCTCTGGGCAGGTTGTTTCGACTGCCACACTATCAAATGCTGGATTATCTTCACAAGCAGCAACAATGGTGTCCAAAGTAGCAGGGATGAATGTGATTACCCCAATGTTCATCGGCGAAGTCATGTTGATGACCTGGGAGACCGAATCCACATTTCCGCATTCATCGATAGCAACCCAAGTCCTTATTATCTGCGATGGTAGCGGGCAAGCTCCACCTATTTGTATTTCACTGAATTCTACCTCAAACGGTGAACAATCCTCGACATCTGGTGTATCGACCACTGGCACATCTGGGCACTCCACCGTCACATCTGCTGGCACATTGGTGAATACAGGCGGGTTGTCATCAGAGACATTTATTGTCTGAACGAACATACTTGAGTTTCCACAATCATCGGTCGCTGTCCAAGTCCGCGTAATCGTGAAATGGCAATCATCTCCAGTTTGAGCTTCTTCAAACTCAACGGACGGATCGAGGTCGCAACCATCGCTGACAATAATTGAATCGGGTTCGGGAATTGAATCACAGCGATCAAGATCAAGGTCGGAAGGAACGCCTGAAAAGGAGGGTGCCGTTGTATCGGTCACCGTTAATGTTGCATCAAAATAGGTTTCGTTCCCGCAGGCATCAGTAGCTGTCCAGGTCACCACAACGGGGACGCCATTGCAGCTTAAACTATCCAGTCCCGTGAAATCATGTTCAAAAGTTACGGGCGTACTCAAATCGGTAAAGGCACCGTCATATGCGAGCCAATCTTCGAGGATGGCCAGCGCATTGGGGTTGCCACAGTCGAGCACCAAGTCGGTGGGTTTTGTGCAGACCGGGCCTATTGTATCTTCCAAACTAAAAGTTGCACAAGTTGTAAAAACATGACCACAGCCATCTGTTCCTGTAAACGTCACTTCAATGCTCCCGGTAAGCTGCCCACATCCTTCCACCCAATTGGCAGGGTCGTAATCATTGCTCCAGGTGACATTTCCACAGCCTGGCACACTGAATTCTGCGCCTCCGTTGGTAGCTAACCAATCGTCAATTCCGTTCATCGAATTGGGAATGTTCGCTTCCAGGGTCAGGTCTTGTGCTGCCACAGCGACATAACCAGCAGGCAGGTTTTGAAATGAAGTCGGCAGTCCATATCCACTGCCATTCGCTCCAGATAAATCTTGGTAAATATAAGTTCCGTTGGCCAACCCACCTCCGTAAACACTATTGGTCAAATAACTGCTCGCACCAGGTGCATTGGGGTCGAGGTAAACAGAAAACGAAATCCAAATCTCCTGTCCAGCAGACAGGAATCCAGAACCAGGAATGAAAATATCGGTGTAATTCCTCCCATCAAAATATGGATTGATTTCAGGGTCACCAGATGAGTTGGAAAAAACAATCTGAGGTGCAGAAAGTGTGTCCACGTATGCAGATCCGAAATAGGCCAACAAGTCTTCTTCGAGGAAAAGTTGTTTCACCGTACCTGCATGGTTCTTCATCTTGAGGGTAACTTCAAAAGCGGGGAATTGAACGTCACCGCCAGGATTGGAGCAGGCATTGAGTCCAAAATCATTTATGGGGACAACCGTTTTTTCAATATCCACATTTGGGAAAACAGGACAAGGCCCACCCTGTAACGAGCAGGCATAAGGGTCATCGTAAACACAACGTGTCGCACAAATACCCAATGCAAAAGGCTCGCGGCCAACTGGTACACCACCAGTCACATAGTACTCCACACATACTTGTGATACGGGCCGGTTTTCCGAACCAATGCTCCACCAAGTGTCAGAGCCATACTGGAAACCATTGAGGATCAGCCCATTAGGGCCTCCACTGACTGGACCGCTGCCAGCGCTACCATAGTAATTTCCATTCAAAATTACAGGGTCGGCACCCAGGTAAGCGTTGATCTGTACAACTTCTGTTCCACTGAAAAATCGGTGCTCTTCTGAACTCAAACGGATCGGCCGAGCCTCGTCGAGGGTGAAACAATATTGACTACCGCCCATGCCCACATAATCACGCCCATTGTCGAAGCTGTACCTGCCATAAGGCCTGGGTTCTTTTGCATTTTTTTGAAAATTGCCAGAATGAGGAGCAGCGTTGGCATCTATTTCTATGAAAGTAATGGCATCACCAGACTCGTCACAGAATCCAGTATTGAAACCAAAAACGGAATTGCTTTCCAGCAGATCAGTTCGCTGGGTGAGGCCAAGTTTGTTCCAGCGGCTTATCCAGTCAGCGCCGTTGCAGACCACCGGATCATCGGCAACACATTTTACGGCATCAATAAGCAGACGGAAAGGCTCGACAAGCGTGTTCCCACCATTTGAATAATATTGAATACAAACTTGCGTCACATCTTGTCCGCTTGAGTTTATTTCCCACCAAAGCCCCCCACCTTCGGTGGAGTTGGCATTAAGGGTGACATTAGAAGTACCATTGCCGGACATGCCATTTGCTGGAAAGGCAGGATTTCCGAAATAGGAGGCGCTCAGGTTTACTGGTGCGCCGCTATTATTTGCGCTTACTTGAATGGATTCGTTATCTGCGAAATAAGCGTGTTCCCTGCTGTCCATACTGAAAGAAATTGCCGTGCTGAAATCGAAACAATATTGCACGCCAGCGCTCCCAGTATTTTCCCTTGCCAAGTAAAAAGAGGTGTTTCCCCAGCGCCGGGGGAGCCGGGCATTGATGTTGAGGGGGTCTTGTGATCCAGGTGCAGCGCTGGAAATGATGTCGGCAGTTATTGGATCTCCCATGGCATCACAAACGCCCAGGTCGAAACCACTGACCGTGCCGCCCGATTGCAGCGTGGCCCTTTGGCTTGGTAGTAGTCTGTTCCATGCACCGACTGTTTCCAATGCCATGGTAGCATTGTCGAACGGGAGTGGGGCATTGTTGTTTTCAATGTAAGACCACGATTGGATGGCCAACAAGGCCATTAAACCACCTAATAAGTACAAAGTAGTGTGGGTAATCCTTTTGCCACTTTTCAAATTAAAAAGGATCGCTTTGATAGGAGTAAAGAATGTGTTCATAAAGATAGATTTGAAAAGAAAGTCCAGGTGCTTTGAAAGGGAAGGAAACCAACTGGATCTTTTAATTTATGATAATTTGTTAATGCTTAGAGCATGTTGGGGATTTAGGTTTCGAGTGAAAAAGTGTCTATTTTTTGATGAAACAAGGCGGGAAATTGGGAGCATAGCCATAGCTACATGACTAATTTCGCAACGCCGTGTCATCAAAAAAGAGGCATTTTATCGCCGGAAGTTAAATCCCCAACATACTCGTATAAGAATGAGCCATACTCTTTGGCACAAAGCCGGAAGTACCTGCATCCAAAAGCATTGCTTTTTAGAAAAGCGATGCTTCTGACCAAGTTGCTGTCTCAATGTTGTTAATTATCGCAAAAACAAGTTTCCCAAAAAATCCGATGAACCTGATTTCCAAAAAGAAGGGTCGGCTAAAAAGCCAGGTGTCCAATAAAAAATGCACTGAAATTTTTCAACTTATTTTTTGATCATTACTATGAAATTCAGTACGAAAGCCAATTCTGTATTTCCTTGCCTACCATCAGGAAGACAATTTTAAGAATCCTAAAAAAATCTGTTGTTATCGCACGGGTAAGATGTCCAAGATAAATGTATCCGCTAAGTTAAGGAAGAAGAAACAAATAATAGGAAGTTTTTATTTTTCTTTGTGTTTTGGAAATTAATATCTGTCCCAGTTGAGAGTTTTCCATTGAAGAATCCCTGACAACCAAGAACCCTGCCTCGCCGGAAGGCAGGCTAGAACTAATAACCACCAATCACAATGTCCTCACCTCTCAGTTATATCAGCAGCTATACCGTTCAGACTTATGACATTGACAAACGTCGGCGCATGACTGTCGCCGCACTCGTAAAACAAATGCAAGAGGCGGCCATGCAGAATGTGATTGAAATGAAAGTCTCCGTTTGGGACATGGAGGCCCAGCGTATTTCGTGGGTGCTGCTTCGTAAAAAACTGCATATCAACCGGTTGCCCATGAACGGGGAGCCCATCAAGATCTATACTTGCCCGACCGGGTTCGATAGGGTCTTCACTTTTAGGGACTATAAGATCTATGATGGATCAGGCGACATGATTGCCCATTCATCATCGAGCTGGCTGCTGCTCGACACCTATACCCGGCGCATGTCGAAGATACCGCCCCATATCCTTGAATTTGAAAAAAGTATGCCCCCTGCCGAAGAGTGCCTGCCCCGCCCAGATGTGAAGATTCCCACAATTGAGCAAGTAGATATTGAAAATAAATTTAGGGTTGGCTGGCACGACTTGGACTTTAACGGCCATTTGAACAATGTCTTTTACCTGCAATGGATGCTGGAAACAGTGCCTGACGAAACCATAAATGAAGGGACGTTGAATGCATTCGATATCCAATACAAAGTAGAAGGGCATTGGAAAGACCTCATCGTTTCAGAAACCCAACAAGTGGACGAAAAGACTTTCCTGCATCGCCTGAGGCCACATATTGGTGGGAAGGTGTTGGCAGTTGGGAGGAGTAGTTGGAAGTGAGGAGCTTCAATGCTTCATGGTTTCATGGTTTTCAAGTGAGTTGGGAGGCATTTTAAAAATGCCTCCCAACTTGGCTTCATGGTTCAAGGGCAAAAAAAACCACCTGAACAGTTCAAGTGGATTTTTCGAGTACAAATCAAAAACATGAGATTACAATTCCCCATCGTCGGACATTGGAGCATCTGCCAATAGGCCGCTGGGGATCACCATACTTTCCATTACAAAAATATCTTCATTACCATTTGATTGGTTGTTCACGAACCGGCTGGTCCGCATTTTAGGGCTTTCGGTGAGTCCGAGGAAGAACAGGCCTCCCCCATTTTGAGCTTTGTTGTTTACGAAAGTACAGTTCGAAATACCTGGGTAAAGGTCATTTCCAGAGCAGGCGGTAAAAATACCGGCACCAAATACGGCTTCATTGCTAACGAATTGGCAATAACTAATGGCTGGATTACTACTGCCGTGATCGCCGTTGTTGAAAATTGCGCCTCCACCGTATTGGGCTTTGTTGTTGGTAAAAGTGCAATCCACCATAGCAGGGCTGCTATCGCCATGATCGCCATTATTGAAAACTGCCCCGCCTTCTTGGGCAAAGTTGCCAAGGAACAAACAGTTCTTTATGGTTGGGTTCGACTGGTTTCCGATGCCAGAGCCATCATTGTACAATCCTCCTCCCGAGCGGGAAGGATGTCCAGCAGGTGCTGAACCATTGGCGTAACCATTGGCAATGATAAGGCCATCAAGTACCGTTTTTTTGTTTACGTTGCTGGTGTAAACGACTGTGTAGGAATTGTCATAAGAACCATGCTGGCCGACATTGCCACTAAGGGTGGAAGGATACTTGCGCCAGTCACGCTTGGAAGATCGGCGTTCACCGCCTTTGAAGCCACCATACACTTTTACACCATTCGGGATTACAAATGAAATGGAGCGGTCGTCTTCGGAACATGATGAGCATTGGACAGGTGTGTAGATCCCTTCGGCAATCCAAATTTCCGTGCCGGAAGTAGCTTTTGCAAGTGCATATTGCAGGTCGCCCGTTGCATTGGCCCAGGATGTGCCGATGCCTTGTGCATCTTGTTTTACATAAATAATATTCTGAGAAAAAGAAGGCAGGGAGAGAAGAGCAAGAAGAAGCGTAGTCAATAGTGTTTTTCTGAACATAGTGTAAGGCGTAAGGAACGATGAGGTAATAATTTGTAAAGTTGGAAAACTATTACCTCATCGTTGCTCAAATAAAAGATGACTTAAAATTATAAGTAAATAAAACGAGGGGGAAGATATGTTTGTGGGAGGAGGAAGTTTAAAAGAGAGGAGAAGGAGAAGTCCACTAAAATTATGTACAAATCATGGGGCAAAGTTACAGGCAGAAGCAATGCGTGTCCAGTCCTATACCGAAAAAATGTCCCATATTAATATTCCTAATCGGTAAACGGAAGCCCAACCCCTCTGTATTTATTAGGTTTTCAAAATAATGGTATTCGTTTTACCCTGTCACAGAACCTTGTATGGATGGGTTGTGGGGGGTGAAATATGAGCGGATGAGACAATAAAGTTCGCAAAATGGTTTGGGTGCAGGTGTCGGACGCCCTTCGAGGCGTCGGACACCGAGTCCTACCTTGGTGTCCGACGCCTCGAAGGGCGTCCGA
>JAJCYI010000221.1 GCA_029263015.1 Saprospiraceae bacterium
TTTCCGCCATACTTTGTTAAAAAAAATGACCGTAGCTATGGCTATGCTAATTTTTTTTGCCTTGTCTGACGAAAAAACCTGCCTGCCGGTAGGCAGGTAACCTCGTCAAAAGTGTCGATTATTTAACTCCACCTACTTATCAATGGACATTAACATGATCCCAAACATCACTCATCACTATATTACCCAGTCAACAGTTTAATGATAAACACTAAAATGACGCTTACCAAAAGTCCAAAGAAAACCTTCCCAAGGTCAGCAAATACCATCTTGGATATTTTTTTACCAATCTTGCCTTCGATATTGATGCGCATGCCGACCTCCCGGCCGGCCAGCAAACCTATAAATACCCAAGTGGTGCTCATGGGCAAATTGCCAGTCCATGGCAGTGTGAATCCAAATCCAAAGAAGGTTGATCCTTTGAACACCATGAGGACAATGGCATAAATAAAATCTATAAAAGTAGCAGCCCGAATGTCTGCTGTATTGGTTTTTTTCCTGACGACTTCTTGCACGGCACCTCCACGTACATAAAATATATATCCCAAAAGTCCAATGAGGATGAGAAGCGTGATGGTAAACTCAAATACCGACAGTGTATAACCACCTTTAAGGTAAACATAGATGTTAGCGAGGTCTTGGGTGAGCCATTGGTACCAAAGGAATCCCGTGGTCAGCCACTGGGCAACAGTCCAGAATGGTTTGGCGGAATCAGCTATTGGGTTTTCTATGAATTTTTTTTCGGTCAGACGAGTGATCAAAAGGTAAAAAACCCCTCCAGTAATAAAAGCAACAATATAACCTAAAATGGACTTGTAAATCATTCCGCCCAACTTAGTTTCAGTATCAACTACACTGGAGAGCATCGTGCCTATGTCATTTGGAACAGAGCTAAGGGAAAACAAGGTCAGAATCATAAAAGTGGTACTAACTGGGATGCCCCATCTGGTAATGATCAAAAGCACAATAGGTGGGAGTAAGTAATACCAGTCATAGCTAATAGTTGACAAGCTTTCCCTAAACTTGTCTAGCCTGCCGTATGAAATGTCCTGGTTAACATAGCCATTAATAAGAGCTGCAGAGAGGATCGTGGCAGCAAAAATCCAAAGCACCCACCATTTCATCGTTTTTTCATTGGAGGTGAGAAACGTGCCCAAGGTCTGGATCACGTCATTCCCAACAACTGAATAAGCAGCTAATGCAAAGCCAACCCACATAACGATCAGCGTAAAATCCATTTTATTGTTTAGGTGTTTGTTTGGAAAATAAAAAACGGCACTTCAACGATCTGGGTCGAAACGCCGCTTTCAGGTCAAATGTATAATTATTTATCAAAAATATTAGTACGATTAAAAACCGAACTCAAATTGAATGCGATATCTTAAGTTATTGGTGCTGGTTTCCGCACTATCGGTCAAGCTCACGTCACTTTGAACCTTGAGGTTATGACCGACGATATATTTGGACAAACCCAAAGTGTATTCTTTTAAAGCCGTAAAACCCTTGCCGTGGTCAGGCTTAACGGATGAAAAGCGAGTGGCAACTTCCCAGTTGTTTTTTGTCAAATACCCAGCTTGGAAATTGATGCCTTGGCCCGTGTAATAGCTTTCCCCATTAGCGTCAATGGCAGTAGATGGAGGGAAACCATCAGCGTTAACCGCAATGTTAACAAAGCTCTTGTGAGCATATTCGCCAGTTAAAGAAAAACCTTTAAATTTGAAAACGCCATCGACAAACACGGTCCTAATGTCATTGATCAAAAAGTTACCATCTTCATCAAATAGGAACTTACCTGATTGTTTTTGACGGGATGCCCCATCGTTCAGGTTATAAGTAACACCGATGGCAAGTTTAGGGATAGGTTCTCTTTTCAGGTCGGCACCAAAATAGTCCCCTTTGCTTTTGAATTCACCAAAGGGTAGGAATTCTAATCGACCTGAATAGTTGTATCCTCCAATGTTACCCACCGTAATATTCCTGCCTTCCCCCATTGACCAGGCAAAAATTGGCTTGAGAACAGCATTGCCCGATTTGAGTTTCCCCCTGAATTGAATACCCATATCCCGGTCGAGGTTGAAAATGCTGTTTACCTGGCTTCGATCGACCAATTGGAGTTTTTGAGAAGAGACCAGCCGCTCGCGGTTGCCAGGCAGTTTGGCTTGACCCGCCCATATCTCAAGGTTCTTATGTGCCTTCCATTTAACGTATGCGTCCAGCATAATCTTCGGGGCCTTATTTGATTGGTCCCAATCGTTTTTGGATTTCAAGTCATCGTTTGACAAAGCCATTTCTACTTTATATCCAAGTTTTGGAGAGACTGCCCAACCAGAAAACTTCAACCTGGCACGGCGGATCTTATAACCGGTGCTCCATCCCGATCCTTCCTCAAGATCACGGGAGGAAGTGAATAAGCTCTGCATCCTGAACTGCATTTTTAGAAACATTGAAGAATCTGTGGCGAGGATGCTTAGGCCTTTGCCGAATTTTAAATTAACAGTGGGTTGTTGGACTTGGGCAGATAAGTAAACGCCCATAAAAAGAAATGCTGAAATTAGCAGCAATCGTAGAGCTTTCATCATTTATGATCTTTGCTTGCGTATTTAAGAAAAGGACGCCGCAAAAATCAATCACCTATCTTAATCAGAAATTAGCCCAACGTTAACTTACTATTAATTTTGCATTGGAAGGCATACCAATATCACGTGATCTCTTTGTACATTTGTATTCCTGGCATTTCTGGGAAAGCAAGGACTTTTGAAATAGTGGACGATAGTATGACGCCATTTTTACATTTTGGGGATTGGGTTTCGTGTACGCCATTGGACATAAAAGCCGAAATTCTTCAAGGGACGGTGATAGCAGCAGTGGCAAGGAAAAGCGAGGTTATAATCAATTTTGGCCAGAGCTTTAGGGATGGGCTGAAACTTGTACCGCATAATTTTGCTGGTTATTATTGGCAGATGATACCATATAGTGAGATTCTTGAGGTTTGGGAAGCAAAGGTAAAAATCACCAAACATTTTTTAATGAGCAGTTTAGTCGCAGAGAGTTATGACAAGCTAAATGAACCGCCAGAAAAAAAATATGTGAGGAAAAAATAACTGAGGGGAATTAGGAGAAATAAAAACACGCCTAAGCACCCCTTCCTTTTTTCTGCCTGCCTTCCCATAGTTATATTGATATTTTTCTCTTTTTCATACCTTTTCATAAATTTTGAAATAAATAAACCCTTGCCAGAAACCAATATTGTTTGAGGTTTTTTGGTAGGTACATCCCAATAATTAATCACCAAATAGTTTTTGTCCACAATTTTTTCCTTGCTTCCCACCCCTGACAACCCACCTATAATAGCACCCAATGGGCCTAATATCAATGCTCCCACAGCAGCCCTGCCCATCACTGATCTATTGACTTGCCCCAAGGCTGTCGTATTACTCTTGAGTAAGCTAATTATTTGCGATGCATGGATTTCTATTCTATTGGCCATGCCACCGTCAGTCAACAACATTACGCCATGTGTACATAGAAGGATAGAGGCTTTTCCAGAGACTAATCCCTCTACAACATTTTCCCCTTTCTCAAAAGTCCCAGTCAATGCGGCATCACTTTTCCAATTAACTATTTGTTTACCAATATTCATATCCTTTGGAAAAGTAGGGCAAATCAATTTTTCCTCTTCTTTTAGATTTTCAAGGGGGTATCCGCATTGGGGGCAATTGATTGCTTTATCGCTAATCTGACTTGAGCATTCAGGACAATTGACAAGGGGCATTATATTAATGATATTTATTTAGTGGATAGATTATTTCAAAGCAGACAAAGGTAAGAGACACCCACTTAATATTTTCATAAAAAAAGGTAAATTATATTCGTTTATAGTTGTCATATTGACAACTATACAGCCCCAAAAAGATTTGGAGCAAGCATAGGGCCGCCTTTTGGTACTATTTTAAATCCCTGTGAAAAGCCAACCGGTTCCCTGTGAAAAGCCAACCGATTTTAAAAGCCCTGCGATGTGACTACTCGCAGGGCTTTTTCTATTTTTGCACAAAACCAAATGTACACTAAAACGTCACCCTGTATTTAGGGGTGACATTTGGGGTGACATTTCGAGGCAGAAACCAAATGTACACTTATTTCTTACAGAATATGATCGCCAATGTAGCGAGACCCCTGTATTTACAGGCCATTCGAGCCTTTCCGTATGCCTCAAATATAAGCACATTAAAGTCCGCATCTTTTCCGCCAAACACATAACCCCCTCATTCACAGCGTTTTCGGCCAAATATGCTATTGTACGTTTGGTTTTACGGGTTATATTTGATCATTCACGATAAAAGTGGAGGCAGTAGCGGCAAGCAAAGAATTTGTCCTTTTCTCATGTGCCTAACCTGCCTCCCTTATAGTTTTATGACGTAATATTTAAGTCGGCAAAAGTCACTATCCATTATAAATTCAGTATTACCATCAGGTTAATTTGTTTTTAAATTTCCCATCTTTTTCTGTGTGAAGTTGTAAAGCCATTTGTATCCCTGCCAGTTTTCTAATTTCAGCTTACCTGTTCATCCAAAGATCATCGAACTAATAAAAATGGAAAAGCGAAAACCCACCGTCATAAAGTAGCAATTGTCCGCATTATCGAAATTTTCAATGTTAATTTAATGTAAATTTTTTGACAACTGCATGTAAAATGACTACTTTTGTATTCTCATTTAGGTAGCTAATTCAAATAATCTAATGCGTGAGGGGATTTAAATTTTACAAAATCGTAGAAAAGGGAAATTTGAATTGGTGATAAATTATTAAGCTTATTTTTCTTGAAGACATGCTCTAATTAATTGTTTGTCAGTGTTTTAAAGTAGATTTTTTAGAAAAATACAAATATGTAAAATCATGGCTAAGAAGATATTTAAAGAGAACCAACGCTTCAGCGGATGGGAAGTTATCGGCCTTTTGGCATTTTTTGTAGTTGGATTGACTTACCGTTTCATAGAACAACATTGGATTTCCCCGGTTAGTGATCCGATGCCAATTTTGGCGTTTCTGGCATTTGTAATTCCAATGGTTGGGGTCATCTGGTATCTTGTAAATGTTAAACTTTCAGTAAAAGTGACAGATAAAAGTATCAGTTTTAAATACTCTCCATTCAACAGGAAAAAACACAAAATTAAATGGGATGATGTTGAAGATTGCGAATTTTTATCTTCTATTGGATCATGCAGAACGAGTGGTTGGGATATTAATTTTGACCACGAAAAACGATTTAGCCTTTCCGGTAGAAGTGGTGTTCACTTGCGCACCAAGCAAGGAGAAAATGTGTTAATAGGAGCAAAGGATATGCGAGGATTGAAACAGGCAATTGGCCAGGCTCTTAGTTGATCGGGGTCAAAAGTGAAAATAAAAAAGCGGCCTGTCACATTTAATGTGACAGGCCGCTTTTTTATTTTAGAGAGCAAAAACTGAGGTCATTCTGGGAGGCCAGCTGCAATCCAAGCTTCTATTTTTGAAACATCACAATCAGGTAGCATCTCACGGCCCACGTTGGTCATAGAATCTCTTGGCATTTGTTGAAATCCATTTTCCCAGCGCAATGCGCCCACCATCCTGTCAAGGAACTTATAATTTATTACATCATCGAAGGTTGCCAAACTGAAATCATCCAATTGGTGGGATCCATGGCAAGTGCCTGTACCTGCACAGCCGGCATTATCGATTATGGACTTTACCGTATTGGTGTATGTCACATTATCTGTGTCACAAGGGATTGATTCATCATCACCACATGCAGCGATAATAAATAATGTGGCAAATGTTAGGAGCGTGATAGCGTATTTCATTACAGAGTTTAGTTTTTGAGAATAGGATTGTTAATTCCTAATCCAATGATTGAAAATTGGTTCATTGCAAAAGAACATATTTTCAGGTAAGGGAGTTGGAAATAAATAACCTACCTGTTCTGGCGAAGCTATTTTTTCTTGTAAAGGTGTTTGAAAAATTAAGCATAGCTGGGTTACGGTTCATTTTAAAAGCATCTTTAGAAGGAAAAAGAGCGAGTCAGAATGGGTAGGTTATTTGTTTCCAACTTCCTAAACTACTCCTATCTGTAAAAACATGACATTATGTCACTGCCCACCAAATTAATAGTTTACCTTTGCGCTCGAAATTTATGACTATATGTATAATGACAATCCAACATTGACTGGCCCCGCTAAGATAGTTGACGAAAGTAAGCAGGGAGAGGTGTTTTTTAAAGATACCTTAAAGGCTAGCAAGAAACATTTTTATATAGAAAGTTACGGGTGTCAGATGAATTTTAGTGATAGTGAAATTGTAGGAAGCATCCTTTCTGAAGTTGGCTTTAGCCCAACCCGTGATGTGGAATCAGCTGATCTTATTTTGATAAATACATGTTCAATACGCGAGAAAGCAGAGGAGAATGTTCGGCAACGATTAAGGGTGTTTGATAAGATTAAAAAGTCAAAACCAGGTATGTTGGTCGGAGTTTTGGGCTGCATGGCAGAGCGGCTTAAGGCTAAATTTTTAGAAGAAGAGAGACTTGTCGATATGGTTGTCGGCCCTGATTCTTACCGCGACCTTCCCAGTTTGGTTGCTGGAGCGGAGGAGGGAGAAAAAGGGGTGAACGTTTTCCTTTCCAGAGAAGAAACCTATGCTGACATCAGCCCATTGCGGTTGGGCAGCAATGGCGTCACTGGATTTATCTCGATAATGAGAGGATGTGACAATATGTGCTCATTTTGCGTGGTTCCATACACCCGTGGACGTGAACGTAGCCGCGATTTTTTCAGTATAGTTGCGGAAGCGACTGATTTGTACAACAGAGGATTTCGGGAAGTAACATTGCTTGGCCAAAATGTGGACAGCTATAAATGGACAAATCCCGAATCAGGAAACACAGTTAACTTTGCCAACTTGCTCGAAATGGTAGCCAAAGTCCATCCTGACCTTCGCATCCGCTTTTCAACTTCACATCCAAAAGACATTACCGATGAAGTTTTACATACGATAGCTGCACACGAGAATATCTGCAATTACATCCATCTCCCTGTGCAAAGTGGAAACAGTCGAGTACTTGACTTGATGAACCGCACTTATGATCGGGCATGGTACATGGAAAGGGTGAAATCCATTTATCGGATCATTCCAGATTGCGCCATTAGCTCTGACATTATTACTGGTTTTTGTACTGAAACTGAGGAAGAACATCAGGATACTCTTTCCATGATTGAATGGGCGAAATACAGCATGTCATATATGTTTTTCTATTCTGAAAGGCCAGGGACATTGGCCCACCGGAAATATGAGGATGATATTCCAGAAAAGGTGAAAAGAAGTCGCCTATCCGAGATTGTCCGGGTGCAAATGCAAGTCTCTTTCAAACACAACCAAAAAGATATTGGAAATACCTTTAAAGTACTGATAGAGGGAGATTCCAAAAAGTCTGACCTCGATTTCAAAGGTCGGAATTCACAGAACAAAATGATCGTTTTCCCAAAGTCAAAAGATTGTAAACCAGGAGATTATGTTTGGGTGAAAGTCTATGATGCTACCAGCGCAACATTGAAAGGGAAAATAGTGATAGGGGATGGATGATTTGTTTTTCGGCCTAAAGGCACCTATTCCTATCTAGCCCTGACCCCTGAAAATATTTTATACAAACACTGAAAAAGTCAAGTCAAAGCGTCCGTTATTTTTCCTTTTGACTTACTTCTTTTTCCTTCCTATTAAATGGCAAACATACAATCCATAAAACAGCGGTTTGGAATAATTGGATCATCCCATTTGCTCGACCGGGCATTGGGCACTGCGATCCGGGTTTCTTCAACCGACCTTACCGTTTTAGTCACAGGTGAAAGTGGGGTAGGGAAAGAGAACATATCCAAAATAATCCATTCTCTAAGTGCCCGTAAACATAACCATTTCATTGCGATAAACTGTGGGGCCATTCCTGCTGGTACGATTAATTCAGAATTATTTGGTCATGAAAAAGGAGCTTTTACTGGAGCAACAAATGACAGGAAGGGGTATTTTGAAACGGCCAACACAGGTACCATCTTTTTGGATGAAATATCAGAAATGCCCTTGGACACTCAGGCATTCCTGTTGCGGGTTTTGGAGTCAGGCGAATTCATCAAGGTTGGATCATCAAAAGTTAACCAAACCGATGTTCGTGTCATTGCTGCCACCAATGTTGATCTTGAACAGCGGGTCAGAAAAGGTAAATTCAGGGAAGATTTATTCTACCGTTTGAGTACAGTGCCGATCAATATCCCGGCTTTGAAAGACCGCCGTGAAGATATCTATTTGTTGTTCCGGAAATTCTCCAATGATATAGCAGAGCGTTATAGGAGCGAACCTGTCCGTTTGGAGGAACAAGCAAAGTTGTTGTTTGAAAATTATCGTTGGCCAGGTAATATTCGGGAGTTAAAAAATATTGCGGAACAAGTTGCCATACTTTCAGAAAAACGATTGTTGTCTGCTGAGGATTTGATAACAATTGCGCCAAATATGGGCAAACGGAACTTGCCCGTTGTAGCTGATTTAAATGGTGATACCCCTGAAGGGTTTCAGGAAAGGGAAATATTGTACAAGTTCCTTTTTGAAATGAAGCATGACTTGAACGACTTGAAAAACTTGGTTTTTGAATTGGTCAGGAAAAATGATCTTGACATGCCCGATACAAGTGCCTTGCGAGGGCTGCAGGCCCCTTCCTTTCCAACCCCTTTTACCGACCCAGTGAACCCTTCCATTTATGATAACCTGTCAGAATCCCAAAGAAATACAACGGTAAAACCCATTATTATTGAAGAACACGGCAAAGACTACGACAAGACAGAAGTAGTTGAGGAGAGCCTTAACCTTGAAGTCATGGAGAAGGAATTGATACGGAAGGCACTGAAAAAACACAACAACCGCAGAAAGGAAGCTGCTGACGATCTTGGTATTTCAGAAAGGACATTGTACCGGAAAATAAAAGAATATGAGTTGCAGTAGGAGGATACCAGTAAGCCGGTAGCAGTATGCAGTTGGTATTCAAGGAATTTTCAGTAGTCCTATACACTCAGAAACTCAAAAAGCTCAAAAACTTAGAAACTCACGTTAATACATTTAAAACCAACTTGATGAACAAAGCGATTATCTACCTTGCCTATCTGTGTTTTCCCGTGTTACTTTTTGCTCAAACTGAGCATCCATCACCAACGCCAGCAGCAGAGCGGTTAAAAAATGTTGACCTTAAAAAAGAAATGCTGGCCTCATCGTTGGTGAAGAATGTTCCTTTTAAATCGATAGGCCCTTCTATCTTCAGCGGAAGGGTATCTGATGTTGAAGTTTGGGAAAAAGACCCTACTCATTTTTATGTGGCGTATGCTTCTGGGGGGCTGTGGAAAACAGTGAACAATGGCCAGTCCTTTTCACCTGTTTTTGATAGTGAAGTGGTGATGACATTGGGGGATATTGCCGTGGATTGGGGAAATAATGTCATTTGGGCCGGAACAGGGGAAGTAAATTCGAGCCGTTCCAGTTATTCCGGAGTAGGTATATTCAAGAGTTCAGATGGTGGTGAAACCTGGGAACACAAAGGGTTGGCAGAGAGCCACCATATTGGCCGGATCGTGTTGCACCCTACCAATCCAGATGTATTATGGGTAGCGGTATTGGGTCATTTATATTCACCAAACAAAGAAAGGGGTGTTTATAAAACAACAGATGGAGGTGAAACTTGGCAGCAAGTTTTATATGTGGACGATAATTCGGGGGCTGTTGACTTGGTCATCGATCCTCAAGACCCCAACATCCTGTATGCAGCTTCTTGGCATCGGGAAAGAAGGTCGTGGGATTTTGTGGAATCTGGTGAAGGATCAGGAATTTATAAAAGTACGGATGGTGGAAATGCCTGGATAAAATTATCTACTCCAGAAAGCGGTTTTCCAGATGGTGATGGGACTGGTAGGATAGGATTGGATATCGCCATTAAAGATGGGGCAAGTTATTTAGTGGCAATAGTTGATAACCAAAATCGCCGACCAGAAGAGGAGGACGAAAAGGAAGACGGCTTGACCAAAAAAGACTTTAAGGGAATGACCAGGGAAGCGTTTTTGGAATTGGAAGAAGATGAGTTGAAAGATTTTCTAAAGGATAATAGGTTCCCTAAGAAATATACTACTGAGAAGGTGATAGAAATGGTCAGAAAAAATGAGATCAAGCCAATCGCCCTTGCCGAATACCTCGAAAATGCCAATGCGCTACTTTTTGACACCCCAGTTGTTGGAGCAGAAGTATATGAATCAAAAGACGGAGGGACGAGTTGGCAAAAGACCCATGAGGACTTTTTGGATGACGTTTATTATTCCTACGGTTATTATTTTGGCCAAATAAGGGTGGCGAAGCATGACCCCAAAAAACTCTACATTTTTGGGGTGCCTATTCTTATATCTGATGATGGTGGTAAGAATTGGAACTCAATAAACGGAGACAATGTCCACGGAGACCATCACTCACTCTGGGTTGATCCAAATAGAGATGGTCATTTGATTCTTGGAAATGACGGGGGAATAAATATAAGTTACGATGATGGCGAGAATTGGGTTAAATGCAACACACCACCGCTTGGTCAATTCTACCACATCGCTGTTGATTTGGAAAAAAATTACAACGTTTATGGTGGCTTACAAGATAATGGTTCCTGGTACGGACCACATACCTACAAAGCTAGCAACCGTTGGCATAGTTCAGGAAAGTACCCTTATAAGTCGTTTTTAGGCGGCGATGGTATGCAGACTGCCGTGGATACCCGTGACAACAATACCATTTATGGTGGCTTTCAATTTGGTTTTTATTTTCGGGTAAATAAAAAGACTGGCCAACGCAGCCGGATTACCCCAAGGCATGATTTGGGTGAAAGACCTAACCGTTGGAACTGGCAGACTCCAATCCATCTCTCCAAACACAATCAGGACATTCTTTATATCGGGGCGAATAAATTGTTTCGTTCCATGAACCAAGGTGATGATTGGGAAGCCATCTCGCCTGATCTTACGCTCGGAGGCATCAAAGGGGATGTTCCGTATGGCACTTTATCGGCCATCCATGAGAGTCCTTTGAAATTTGGATTGCTGTATGTTGGTACAGATGATGGACTTGTTCATGTTTCTAAGGACGGAGGAAACTCATGGACAGATATTTCGAAAGGTCTACCAAAAGGCTTGTGGATCAGCAGGTTACAGGCTTCTCAATTTGAAGAAGAACGGATTTATGTTTCTTTGAATGCTTACCGTTGGGATAATTTTGCCCCTCATTTATTCGTATCAGAGGATTATGGCTCAACTTGGGAAGAAATAGGTGCCGACCTCCTGCAAGAACCGATCAACGTCGTAAAGGAAGACCCTGTGAACCCCGAACTATTGTATGTTGGAACTGATCATGGCCTGTATGTTTCCCTCGACCGTGGCAATCGTTTCATGCTCATGGAAGGTGGGCTGCCATCGGCGGCGGTTCATGATGTTGTTGTTCATCCAGTTGAAAATGATTTGATTGTTGGCACACATGGCCGATCCCTTTATTTGGCCGATGCTGCTCCGATTCAACAACTGAATACTGAAACTTTAGATAGTGTGCTCTATGTCTTTGATATAGAGGAAGTTAACTTTAGGGAATCATGGGGAGAAAAGCGTCGCAACTACCATGAAGAAATACTTGAACCAAAGATAAAATTGATCGTGTACGCAAAGTCTGGTGGCGAGTTGAAATTATTACTAAAATCTGGCGACACGCTCATCAAATCTTGGGAAAACAAAGTAGATGCTGGTCTTAATTACCTGACTTATAATGGCGAAATTGAAACAACAGGAATTGCAAGCTTTGAAAAAGAGCTGAACAAAGATATTGAGAGTCAGGAAGAACAGATTATATTGGAGTCAGGCGAAAATGACAAATATTATCTTCGCCCTGGTGAGTATGAATTGGTTTTTGAAAAGAATGGGAAATCTGTTGTTAAAAACCTGATTATTGAAGATAAATAAAATTGCTCTTTGAGACCTGTCAGGTTGTTTTTTCCATATATGTAAGGAAAGGGAACCCTTTCTTTCATATATGGAAAAAACAACCTGACAGGTCTGGGGTTCTTACCAATGAAAAGACTGTATATAGCCGCTACCAACCAACATGTCGGAAAAACAACGACGACCCTTGGTCTGGTCGAAGCCTATCGGCAGAAAGGGGTCAGGGTAGGGTATTGCAAACCTGTTGGCCAGGAAACCGTGGACTATGAGAATCTGCAGGTTGACAAAGATGCTCTGCTTTTTTCAACGATGATGAGTTTTGATTTGGTGGCAGGCGTCCATAGTCCAGTTATACTTGGCAAAGGTGCGACGCAAGCTTTCATAGATGAACCATTAAAATTTCCTTTTAGGCAAGACATCATAAATGCATCGCAAATACTTGAAAGTGAGTATGATATGGTTATTTATGAAGGCACTGGACATCCTGGCGTAGGCAGTGTGGTCGGCTTGTCAAATGCAGATGTAGCCAAATTATTGGGTACTCCTGTAGTACTCATCGTGGAAGGTGGAATTGGTTTTACAATAGATCGGCTTTTTTTGTGCCTTTCACCATTTCAGCAGCAAAATGTGCCAATAGCAGGGGTTATTATCAACAAGGTTTTACCGGAAAAAATTGAGAAAGTGAGGCATTACGTTGGGGTAAAACTAAAAGAATGGAATATACCATTACTCGGTGTCATACCCTTTGACCGTACCTTGTTATACCCACTTTTAGATTCCATCCGGAATACCATTCGAGGTAAAGTGCTTTCCAATTCGAAAGGGTTGAGCAACATAATAGAAAATGTGGTTGCAGCATCCTTACTTGCTGCCCATGATTTTGATGAAAAAAAAGGAGTGCTATTGGTTGTGAGCCAAAAAAGGGTGAACATGGCACTTGGGGCTGTCAGACGTATTTGCGCTGAAAAGAAATATGATAAAATTCCGCTTGCTGGAGTTGTTATTACTGGCGATGGAAAAAACCGAATTGATTTAGAAAATTTTGAACACCAAGAGTTTATAGATAAATATTGTGTTCCAATGATTGCTACACCATTGGATACTTATGGTACAGCGGTAAAGATCAGCCATATGGAAGTGAAAATAAATGTGCAGACATTAGACAAAGCAAACCGTGCAGTAGAATTGGTAAATGAGCATATTGATCTAGGCGATATTATGTGGTAATTAGGAATGAGAATTAAATAAAGCATAGTTGTATACTTTATTTAGATCTCATTCCTTAAAAAGGGTAACCGAGCCCCAAATTCAATACAATGCCTTGCAATCCTTTCCCTTTGAAATCTACCCAGTATGAATTATTGTTATTTGGATCCGGGAAATTGTTCCGGATTGGAGTGCCAAGATCCACTCTAAGTGTAAAATAGCTCACATCGAACCTGAACCCAATCCCCGATGAAATAGCCATTTCATTAATAAAATTATCTACTTCGATTATTTCTCCTTCGGTCATTTTCTTTTTTAGGGAAAATTTTGACCCGATACGACTGGGGTCCGACTTTAATGTCCAGATGTTGCCTCCATCGACAAAGGTTGCAAAATATAAATTGAATAGCCCAAAAGGCCGCATCAGGAAAAACCGGTACTCTAAATTGAACTCAATTTTAAAACCAGCAGCCTGGTAAAACCTACTTCTGTTTTGGGTATTTTCGGTCAGTGGGTCGCGGTACAACCCAGGCCCAAGTCCACGGGCGTACCAACCTCTGATACTGTTAGGGCCACCAACAAAAAACTGTTTTACATAAGGAACATCACTACTGTTGTAAAATGGCAAGACTATCCCTGTGTTCAATCTGGCGACCAAAGTTCTGTTGGGGCCGAACCTCCAATATTTTCGGCCATCAAGATCAAGTTTGACGAAATGAGAAAAATCCACATCGCTGATCGACCAAGTTGAAGAAGAGCCAGAAACAGCATTGTACAATGCGTTCAAACTCATTATTTCAAGTCCTGAAACTTCTACATTTCCCCTGAAAAACCAATAAGATTTGCGGCCAAGAAATGATTCATCATACGTATAAGTGAGGTCACGGAAAAGGAATCCTGTTATGAATTGTTTGCTAAAACTTCTTTCTAAAAAGGGCTGCTCATTGAGCAAAGAATCAAAGTCAGAATTTGGCACTATAACAGGGATGAGGAGGTCTATTCCGCTTTGGTTGGCTCTCAATGATTTTGTAGCACTCAGTTTTACATCGTGACCAAAGGATAAGTTGACGAAATTGAGGCTATAATTATTGATTAGTTTTAACCAGTTATAACTCAATGAAACGTGGCTGATTCCTGTTTTTTTCAGCTTATCGTAAAATGGCCCTCCGATCAGGCCAAGATTTCTTAACCCTTTCCAGATTTTCGGAAACTCCACAAGCCGAGGGAAATATAAGTCTGTCTGGGCACTGATATCCAAAAGGTTAATCAATGTATCAGGGGTTAAGGGTGCGAGTTCAAATCCAAGATCGAGACCAGCTGACCAAAGTTCAGCTCCCCTAAACATGTTTCTGTTCCTGATGCCGGGGCTTGCCGTTAGTCCTATTAAATTAGAGTTGAAACCAGGCCCGGTGCGGTTCGTATAACTTACATCTCCGCTCATTTCAATCTCCCATTTTTTATTGGAGGTAAGTTGGATATAGAAATTCAATACATTGTTTCGGATCGAATCTTCTTCAATCTTAATCGTTGGAGTGGTGAACACGCCAAGTGCCCCGATCTGCATTCTCGAAGCCTCCACATTATCAAAACTGAATAAATCTCCAGTTTGGAAGGCGATGGAATTGGCAATGCTTTTTAGTTTTACTTTATATGGAAATCCTCCTGAAGCAAAATATATCCCGTTGTATATAGTGTCAGGTTCAGGCAGGTTTTGGTCAGTAGGTCTAAAATTGGGATAGACATATATATTGCCTATTTCATATACCGTATGCGATTCTTTGCCAGAGGGTACCAATATCTCAAGTACCAATTCTGCTGAAAGCTCAATATTGGAACTGTCGGTAGCCTCAATATTACTGATGTATTGTGGATAAAAATTTGCATACCCCCTGTTAATCAGGTGATTAGTGATCCTCGAAACTTCCTTTTCGTACAACTCAATGTCAATGGGTTTGCCGATTTGCAAAAATGATTTATCGGATATCTCATTCAAAATTTGCTGGATATTGGAGTCAATGCTTTCAAACCGAATCGTATCTATTAAGTATTGACCTTTGGTCTGCACATTATAGGTGACTGTAGCTTTAGTCCTCTTTTTATTTGTTGAAACCTTGTGGGTAACATTAGCTAAAAAATAGCCCTTATTCTGAAGGTAAGTCGTCATCCGATCAGCTGAATTCACAGCTTTTATTGAATCAAGGAATATCGGCTCCTCTCCCAAAACATTTCTAAGCATATTATCCCATGCTTTGCCAAATTTTGATTTATCGAATGTATCTTGAGAAACATAGTAAAAATATGGTCTGGGTATTCCGAAAAACTTGCCATTGGGTTTTTGTAAAAGGCGGGCACTGAGGTTTTCGGTCAGGTTTGATTTTTTCCTTACTTTTTTATTGGTGGATTTATCGAATCGAATGCTATTAGTGACAAGCAGCGTCTCCCCCTCGTCAGGGTTAAGGTATTGGGTAGTATTACAGCTGTTAAGCAGCGGGATACTAATGATTAATACCAAAAGGAAATTAAAAATCTCGCTGAACCGGGTTGGCTTTTTTTCCAGACTTATATGATTGCAGTTATTTCTTGTCATCGTTTCTTTAGCATCAACACATAGTATAGTTCCTTTTTCGTTCTTTTACACTTCAACTGATTTACCCATTAGATGTTGAGTAACAACCAGTTAAAATTTCTTAAATCTTTGCACCAACGCAAATTCCGTCAAAAATATGGTATTTTCATAGCGGAAGGTGTAAAAACAGCCAGCGAAGTGTTGCAAAGTAACCGCTTCGAAATAGAAGGCGTATATGCATTGCGAAATTGGTTGGATAAAAATGCAGAAATCGTTCAAGAGTTGCAAAACCGGGTTTTTGAGGTATCCCCACACGAGTTAAGTAAAATCTCGCTACTGAGTACTCCCAATCAGATATTGATTACCCTGAAAAACAATGAAACTATTTTCTCGAAAGGTGAAATAGAAAAAGACCTTTCCTTGTACTTAGACGAGATCCGTGACCCTGGCAACATGGGAACTATTCTACGCATTGCTGATTGGTTTGGGATAAAATGGATATTTTGTTCTTCAGGATGTGTGGAAATTGAAAACCCAAAAGTTGTGCAAGCATCCATGGGTGCATTTTTACGGGTCAAAACTTTACCCATTTCACTTTTGGAATTACGCCAGCAGATGCCAGACATTTCGGTTTTGGGCACCTCCATAAAAGGTGAACCATTATTTGAAATGAAAAATTGTTTACCAGCAATTGTTGTCGTCGGGAATGAAAGTACAGGAATTTCAGAAGAAACTGCAGCATGTTTGACCAAAAGGATTTCCATCCCGCGGCATGAGAATGGTGGGGCGGAATCATTGAATGCAGCTATCGCCACAGGCATCGTTTGTTCGTGGTTCAGAAATATGTAATCTATCTTTTAAACACATTTTTTTCTTTTGGTATAACAGATTCAAATCATACCTTTGCCATCCTCAATCAGGAAATTGTATTAACAAAGAACCTGGCAGGGCTTAAGTGCCTTGCCAGGTTCTTTTCAAAATAAATCAAGATGTTACCATTAGACAAATTGTATCTCCAGGAACTGGATAAGATGGCCAAGAACATACAAGAATCTGAAGAATTGGCTACCTACCTTGAAGAAGAGGAAGATGAACACTATGACCAATTAAAAAGCAACCACGAACCCCTTATCCACCAACTTTATGAACGGGTAGCCACTGAAAACCCGCTGCAATTGATTAGTTTGGAGCAGCGGTTGATGAAAGACGATTTTGAAGGGTTGTTCCTGCCAAGAATGATCGGGTATTCAGTATTGAGGGGAGAATTAAATGCAGAGTACAAATATGTAATGCCACAAGACCACTTTAAAGAATTGTTGATGGCTATTTGCAACTCCCCAAATTTTGAATTGCTTAAGAAAAGGATAGGACAAAGTATCCAAATTGGTTTTGCGTTGAGTAGTGATATTTGGATTACGAACCTTTTTGCTCCGATTGAAAATAAGCGGATCCGTTATTTTTTACAAAGCCAAAAATTGGATAAATATCGACCATTGGAAGGTAGGGTTTCTGGTTACAATATTTATAAAAAACAATTTAGGGGGTTTAATTATATGACAGCTGATTTCCCTAAAAGCTTAGGTGAATTGAAGGTGCTGTGGTCAGCATTGAAGGAATTCTTAATTTATAGGGTAGAACGTAATCTGGACAACAGCAGTCTTATTCCATTCCTCAAAGAATTGATAGGCAATGATGAGTTTAAAGGTCAAGACGAGCATTTGCAAATAATGGGAATGACTACGTTGTTTTTTGAGTTGGAAGGAAAAGACCAAAAGTATCTTTCTGAACAATTTAATGAAACAAGGGAAAAGCACCCATCATTCTTGAAAAATTGGTTCGAACTTGTGCTTGAACTCCACCGCGGCAATAGGGTAGATGTTGATGTAAGTGTTGATAATCGAATAGCCGCAATCCTTGACAAGACCGTGGAAGATGACCTAAAAGCTTATTATGACCTAATGGACACTGTTCATGGAATTGGCTATGTCAATGAAGATGCTATGGAGGCTGTAAAAACATTCTACAACCAACACGAAGGCACCTCTTTGATAAATGAATGTGTGAGAAGGGCTATATTCAATTATTTCTCAAAATTGCTTAACAATCTTGAAGTTACCGACTATCAGGAGTTGTTCAATTTAGCAAAGGTCTACACTGTTTACATCAAGATTTTTTCAAATGAAAAATTCAATCTCGACGTTAAAGGGTTGTCCATGCGATATGTGAAAAAATTATTGAAACATTATACAGACAAGCGTGGCAAGGATTATCAAGACATCAAGAAATTTGTTTCAACAACTTTCCAAGACCTAAATTTCCTCAATGATAAAGCCTTAGTAGAATTGTTCAAGACAAGGAGAAGAAGGAAGAAACCAGAATAGGATTTGGATGTTCGTGATTAAAAAAAAGCTGGCCCGACTGAAAAATGTCTCGCCAGCTTTTTTTATTTTTGAAAATGTCGATAAAAGTAATTGAATGGTAGATTGCCAATTGTTTAAGTCGTTGATTCAGGGTTAATTTTAGGTGTCAACAAATTATGAAAGAATACCACTGCCAACTATTTATTTGAAATCATGATAAAAAATATAATCAAGGGAATAAAAAGTTATGGTGATGCCGTTTCACATATTTCCAAGCACGGTATGTGGGGATATGTTTTATTGCCAGGCTTGCTCAGTTTGATTTTGGGAGCATTGTTGGTTACAGCTTCATGGGGCTGGTCGGATGATTTAGGAGGATTGATCGGAAGCTTTTGGAAGTGGGAATGGGGCAAGACCACCATCGAAAAAATAGCTGAAGTATTTGGTGGGCTTTTGATCCTGTTTTTTGGTGCGATTATTTTCAAACAAATACTGATGGTCGTATTGGCTCCTTTTATGAGCCTGTTGTCGGAAAAGGTAGAAAGGCAATTGACAGGAGGGGGCGACGTCCAAGGTTTTACAATTAGAAAGGCTGTTTATGAAATGAGTCGGGGCTTGAGGATTGCTGTTCGGAATATTGTTCGAGAAATGTTGGTGACTATTTTCTTGTTTCTCTTGGGCCTGTTTCCATTGTTTACACCATTTACAACTATACTCATTTTTTTGACCCAATCATATTATGCTGGATTTGGAAATATGGATTATACACTTGAGCGGCATTATAAGTACCGGGAAAGTGTAAAATTCGTGAGGAACAACCGTAGTTTAGCATTGGGAAATGGCATCATATTCATGTTGCTTTTCCTTAGTGTGGTGGGATTTGTTTTCGCTTTGCCTTTGGGGACGGTTGCTGCTACTTTGCAAACCGTGGATAGGATTGAAAGCAAATTCAATAACAAAATGGAAGAAATGGTTTAGAGCCTTTAAAAGTATGATTGGATTTTCGCTTGAAACTAACTCCAAATTCAGGTAAAAAAAACGGGGCAACGACTTCTACTATTCGTTGCCCCGTATTTTATTATTTACCAGATCAATTGTTAATCCAATTGGTTTCTTTAACAAACACATCGTTTGGATATTCTTTTTTGAATTGATGTTTCAAAATGTCGTGCGTGGTTACGATCCCAACTATTTTCCTTTCATCATCAACGATGGGGAGCCCATGGAAAAGGTGTTTTAGAAATATCATTGCGGCTGCCCCAACCAGCTCTTTTGGACCAAGTGTCACTACTTTTTGGGTCATGATATCACTGACTATATATTTTCCATAATCCTCAAATCTGATGTCTTTCTTAATCAGGTCCCAAGACGTGAGGATGCCTACCATTCGTTCCTTATCGTCAACGACAGGGAGATGGTGGAAATGCTTTTCAAATAATAGCGTCTTCACTACGTCCAGCGATTCGGTTGCTTTTACCGTAGTTACATTTTCTGTCATAATGGTAGAAAGTCTTGCGTTCATCATAGGGCAGCTGAATTAGAAGTTTTGAAATGAATTTGTATTTGGGAATTAAAGTACAATACTTTTGGTAAAAAGCATAATATGGCTGAGAAATTTAATAAAAACAATAAATGGCAAGAAAATACATGAATGGATATTTTATGTCAAAAGAAAGATAAACCAGCCTAAATTTGTTGTCAAAAATATTTTCTTTATGCCAATCAAGGATGAATTTCCAGCCAAGGACTCTGACTATTTAGGAGGATCAAGTGATGGTTTTGTTTACAGGACTGCCTTTGCAGGAGCTACATTGGCACATAGTTTTGAAATGGTCGGCCAATTTCTCATGGAGGAGGGCTATGGCGATTTGCCGATGCCAAAAGATGTAAATGAAATGGAACAGTTTAGGTTGCTAACAAGAAACAAACAAATCCTGATGTTTGAGGACAATGGGTATGTCCACAACCCTGTAAAGATTTTATTTCCAATGGATGGAAGAAAAAAGAAAACATTGATGCTGGAGATTTACAACGAGTCAGCCTCTAATCACCTGTTGCGCTTCCATCGCCGGCTTTCGGATCAATCTTGACTTTGACCATGCTTTGGTTTCAGGTCTAATTGGAGTGACACCACGTGGGAATACCTGTCTTGAGAATCACCTAAATCAGTGAAAGCGTAATCGATCCTAAAACTCAAAATTTGCAGTCCCACACCAACCGAAGGCCTGGAGGTATATGAATCGCTGCCATCAAAATCTTTTTCTTTTTGGAACTGGCTCAATCCGGCACGTAGGAATAAGAAATCGTTGTAGTTCAGTTCTGCTCCGATATTTGGATCAATGCTGATGGGATCGCCTGAGATCAAGGTATTTCTTTTGCCATCAGTTGAAGCTACAAAGTCCAATTCTGGCGTGATGGAAATCTTATTAAATTCAAATGTATATGCTGCCCCAAATAATATTTGGGGTTTGGTCACTTCGAGGGAGTTGATGTCAGGCAGTTCATTTCCTGTGGCTATGAGCACGTCTTTTTCTTGGTCAGAAAATGTTACGTGCCAGGCATTGAATGTGGAAGTAATGTCCCTTCCGACAGCACCCAGTTTCAATTTTCCAATTTGATATTGAAGTCCAAGATCGATTCCAAAACCCCATGAATTGGCGAACGTCCCGATGACCCTGCGTACTATTTTTACATTGCCACCGACAAGTAACTGGCTACCTTCTTTGGATTTCAATTTTTGTGCATAACTGCCTAAAAATGCATAATCCGCTGCTGAAAAAGCAACTATATTGTCGTAATTGACCGTGCCGTCATCTTCAAACAAGCTCAAGGTGTTGGGTATGTCGTCGATCCCAAAACGGATCAGTGAAAGGCCGATCCGTCGATCACCATTGGAAGATGGCAATGTCATGCCGAGGTAATCAAATTTCCCTACGCCCGCGAACCACTCTGAGTGCATTGCACCAATCTGGAGGTGTTTACTCTTGTCAATATTCGCTAGGCCAGCAGGATTCCAATAACCAGCGGTCACATCATCAATACTAGCCACTATCGCGTTGCCCATGCCCTGCGCCCTTGCTCCGATACCAATTGAGAGGAATTCATTGCTGTACTTTTGGCTTTGGGATTGAATGGCAAATAATAATCCTGTGAGTATAAAAAAGATAGATTTCAAGTAGTAAGTCTTTGATTTCATAAAATACTTTTTTTGCTAAACGCTCCCTAGCGGAACAAAGTATGTTTTAACAAAATGGTCAACTTTGAATAGTAAACAAGCGTCGGCAAAAGTACAAGCCTCTGATAAGAAAATGGAAGTACTGGCTGTACTTATTGTTTGATAAAGCGTTTTACCGTTGTGTCAATATCGGAAAATAATTGCACAAAATAATGCCCTTGGCTTAGGTGGGCGATACCCAATTCGCAAAAACCTGCCCAAGGTTTTATCTCCGATCTCAGCACCTCTTTCCCAGATATATCATAAACAATGATGTTTTGGGAAAATCTTGATTCTGGAAAGTACAAGGTGACCTTGTCGTTTGAAATGGTTGGATAGAGATGGGTTCCTCCTTCCTTTTTTATATCAATGGAAATGGTCTTACTGTACGAGTAGCTGCCGTCGAAGTCAACTTGTTTTAAACGGTAGTAGTTGGTGCCAGGGTGTGGGTTCACATCACTGAATGAATATTCATGTTCGATGAACGAAGTACCTGCCCCATCAACCTGTCCAATATCCTCAAATTTATTTCCATTAATTTGCCGCTGAATCAAAATGTAATCATTATTAACTTCTGACACAGTTGTCCAATAAAGTTCGACTTCCCCACCATTAATATCCCCTCTGAATTCCGTTAATTCAATCGGTAGAATCGTATTGCCAAGAGCGCCTGGAGATCCTTTGTCACCGCAAGGAATGGTGGTAGTAGCGTTGATTAAGTCAGCTTGCACAATTATTCCACCATTGTTCTTAGCAGTAGTAATGTTGGCTAATTCTGCTGCAGTTCCAGCTGGAAATGACATTGTATAAGTTACATTCGTGATCGTTGTTGGACCAGATTTTAGTTCTATTTGATCTCCAGAGTTTACCAAAATAAAAGGGAAGCTATAATCACATGAGACCCCGCCATTTGTATTGAAATCTCCATTCCTACAAAGAGTTAGGAAACCACTGGCTGGGACATCTAAGGGCCCACTATTGTTGATTGTATGATTGTTTGTGCCGTTATCCGTAACTGTCCAACCGTCGATATTTATCACACTATTTGTAGTGTTATAAATCTCAAAATATTCCCCATTAGCGTCAGATACGCAATCGGGATCGGGTTTGAATTCGGTGATGACAATATCTCCAGCTGATTGACTGACAATATTATTCGGAAAAGAAATAAATAAAAGGAAAACAACGCATACGCGGAAGGTAGGGAGGGGGTTCATTGTTATGGTTTTTTAAGGTTAAAATGGATATTCAAAAAAGAAAATCCATGAAGACACAAGGTAAAGTTAAATTCTCAATATCAATAATTTATTGACCAAAAATACGCTGGGATTTCTATAATCCCAGTGCTTTTTTCATTTTGAAATAAATCTCTGTGTTGTCATAAATCCCTTCAAAAAGTTGGGATTGGGGCCCATAGGCAAAAACAGGCACCATGGAGGCTGTGTGCCCATTGGTCGTAAATCCCATTTCGAGGCGGCGCATTTTAGATTTGGGCAGAACTGAAAATCCACCAGTTTCATGGTCGGCAGTTACGATGACCAAAGTTTCGCCATTTTGTTTTGCAAATTTGAGTACCTTTTTGATAGTCTTGTCGAAATCTGCTAATTCAGCTAACAGTGGAATTCCTTGGTTGGCATGTCCAGACCAATCAATTTGTGATCCTTCGATCATGAGAAAAAAACCTTTTTCACTTCGATTGTCAAGAAACTCAAGCCCGATCTCCGAAGCAAAAGGCAAGTAATCACGGCCCTGCGATGCAGGCAGGGGTTGGTTGTCAGCAGTAAAATATACCAGGTTCTTATGCAAATCAGGCTTTACTTGGTAGATTTCGTGGTTGAAATAATTGTAAATGAGGTAGTTCTTTTCCTTTAATTCCTCTATCAAATTTCGGTCATCAACATTCCGGCGATCAAAATATTTCTTACCACCGCCGATGAACAAGTCAATTTCAGTTTTAAGGAAATCCTCAGCGATTTGTTCATACAGATTGCGGGACTTTTGGTGAGCTATGAAAGAAGCAGGAGTTGCATGGACAATACTAGAGGTAACGATCAATCCTGTGGCCAGCCCTTGTTCTTCAGCTTCTTCGAGGATTGATTTGACCGGAATTTCATTTTCATCCACGCCAATAGCATTGTTGTTGGTTTTGACCCCTGTAGCGATTGCTGTGGCCGAAGCGGCAGAATCAGATATCAAATTGCTTTTTGAAAAAGTTTTTTGAAACCCGATGATTGGAAAACTTTCGAGACTAAATTGGTTGCCTTGGCTGTATAGCCCTCCTGAAATCTGACTTAGCCCCATGCCATCTCCAATCAAGAGGATAATGTTCTTGGGCTTGCCTTTGGGTTCCATTGGTTCGGCTGGGGAATCCATTGCCGAAAAGCCAGGAAAAAGGACAATTAATAATAGAATTGCAAAATACTTCACTGAATTCAAAATCACGTGTTTTTGATAAGTAGGAACCATGTAAAATTCCGCTTCGGAAAAGATTCCCAACAAGTTAATTCTACACAAAAGCCAAAAATCGACTATTGCAAGTAATATCTAGAATATATCTCTTACTTTTAACGAATCTTCGTAATCTGTTTGTTAAAAACATTCTATTGCGGATTTATTTTGCATTTGAGCATATTTTTGAAATTAATGCTTGCTATATTGATAACAAATTACTTTATTTGCATCATCAATTAGAAATTAATGGTTCTTGATTCTTCTAATATTGAATTTGGAACTTTAAGATATAAAAGCATTATTGCTTAAAGATTTGGTTTTTTGGGGTTAAATAAGCTGGCTTCCTGAATTGGAAGTCGGCTTTTTTTATACCCATTTCTGCAATTATGAGCTTAAATAATTTATTGGATGGCTTTGGCAAATTGAGCGTTCTGGTGGTTGGAGACATCATGTTGGACAGGTATATCCAGGGACATGTTGATCGGGTTTCACCAGAGGCGCCAGTGCCCATCGTAGAATGGGAAAGTGAAGTGAACCGATTGGGGGGAGCAGCCAATGTTGCATTGAATACAGTAGCATTGGGCGCTACAACCTACTTATGCGGGGTGCTTGGTAAAGATCAACATAGTGATTGCTTTTTTGACCTGCTAAACGATACTGGAATAGAACCGTGTTGGATTTCACAATCTTCAGATAGGCCTACCACGGTCAAAATGAGAATAATTGCAGGAAATCAGCACTTGCTCAGACTTGATACTGAAGTGAAACATGACCTTATTTTGGAAGATGAATCCAAGTTGCTGGAGAATGTTTCAACGCTTTTAACTTCAAAACACATCGATGTTATCATTCTGCAGGACTACAATAAAGGCGTGTTGTCTGAAAGTACTATTTCAAACATCACGAATTTGGCAAGCAAAAATAATATCCCAGTTTGCGTCGATCCCAAATTCAACAATTTTTGGAATTACAAAGGAGTTGCCCTTTTCAAGCCCAATTTAAAAGAAATAAGAGATGTGGTTTCGTTTGCCGTCTCAAAGGAAAAACATTCATTGGAACATGCAGCAAGCCATATTGAAGAAAAGCTTCACAATAACTTGACACTCATAACTTTATCCGAGGATGGCGTGTATGCAAAAGATGCTAATGGCTCGATGCTTCTATCGACTTTAAAAAGAAATGTAGCAGATGTTTGTGGTGCTGGAGATGCAGTGATTGCAATTGTGTCGTTAGCCTTAGCGCTTGGAGCGGAAATTTCTGAGATCGCTAATTTAGCAAATCTCGCTGGAGGTCAGGTGGTTGAAAAAGTAGGTGTAGTACCTGTCGATTTAGCTCAATTGAAAAATGAACTTTTGAATCAAGAGGTCGATAAAGACATTTAGTTTGATGCAAATTGTATCCGGTTTCAAGATATTCCTTCCAAAAGGATGGGAATTGAATTCCCATCCTTTTGGAAGGAATATCTTGAAATTCTCACCTTCTCCTGAATCCTTTTCGCCTCATATTGCCAGCCATACCTGCACCTGCACCAGCCATGCCCTGCATTTTAGACATCTTATTCATCATTTTCTTCATTTGGTCAAATTGCTTGATGAAAAGGTTGATCTGGGTTAAATCTTGACCACAGCCAAGTGCAAGCCGCTTTTTCCGGCTCATGTTCAAAAGTTCAGGTTTTGCTCTTTCGTCCGGGGTCATTGAAAAAATAATGGATTCAACTTTGTTCAGGGCATTATCGTCGAAATCGACATCTTTTAACTGTTTCCCAATACCTGGGATCATGCTGACCAAGGATTTCATATCACCCATTCGGCGTATCTGTTTGATCTGGCTGAGAAAATCATTAAAATCAAATTTGTTTTTCCGGATTTTCTTTTCCAGCCGTTTTGCCTCTTCCTCATCAAAATTTTCCTGGGCCTTTTCAACCAATGAAACAATATCGCCCATGCCCAGAATCCGCTGAGACATTCTTTCTGGGTGGAAGACATCCAAAGTCTCCATCTGCTCACCCATGCTCACAAACTTGATCGGCTTGCCGACTGTATATTTTATCGAAAGGGCTGCACCACCGCGGGTATCACCATCCATTTTCGTCAATACCACGCCGTCAAAATTCAGCTTATCATTAAATGATTTAGCGGTATTTACAGCGTCCTGGCCCGTCATGGAGTCCACTACAAACAAGGTCTCATTTGGTGAAAGAGACTCTTTGAGGTTGGATATTTCCGTCATCATCTCTTTATCGATGGCAAGACGGCCAGCCGTATCCACAATGACTACATCGAAGCCATGATCCTTTGCATGGGAAATACTCGACAATGCAATTTGCACCGGGTTCTTGTTTTCCGGTTGGCTGAAAACTGGCACATTTATCTGTTCACCAAGTACCGTCAATTGATCTATCGCAGCAGGACGATAGACATCACAAGCCACCAAAAGCGGTTTCTTCTTCCGCTTGGTTTTCAGGAAATGAGCAAGTTTGCCTGAAAATGTTGTTTTACCTGAACCCTGTAATCCTGCAACCAGTACCACTGTTGGATCCCCGCTCAAGTTGATTCCCGCCGATTGGCCGCCCATCAATTCTGTCAGCTCATCTTGCACTATTTTGACCATCAATTGGCCTGGCTTTACTGCCTTTAATACATTTTCAGCGCCCAACGCTTTTTCTTTTATCCTTTCGGTAAATTGTTTGGCGATGGCGTAATTTACGTCAGCAGCTACGAGAGCACGGCGGATTTCCTTTACGCTTTCTGCAATATTGATCTCAGTGATCTTCCTTTCGCCCGTCAACGATTTGAATGCGAGATCAAGGCGGTCGGATAAACTATCAAACATGTTAGGTAAATTAAATTCTTGGTGAATTATTGGGAAAGGTCTTCAATATGTTGGCCCTCCAATTTAAAGGGCGCAAATATAGTCAAATTGGAAGCAAAATGGGGATGGGAAATGAGGTGTTCCAGACCTGTCAGGTTGTTTTTTACATATATGTTGGGGTAGCCGGGAACGGCGTCCCCAACCGAAATTGAAAAAAAAAACAGACAGGTATGAGT
>JAJCYI010000222.1 GCA_029263015.1 Saprospiraceae bacterium
TTTGACGAGGTTACCTGCCTACCGGCAGGCAGGTAACCTCGTCAGACAAGGCAAAAAAAATTAGCATAGCCATAGCTACGGTCATTTTTTTTAACAAAGTATGGCGGAAAAAGAGGCCGCCAAAAGTGTCGATTATTTGAGTTCACCTACTTAATATTCAAAATATATCTGACCAATTATCATTTTTAATGGGAGGCGAATTCGGAATTCAATATGAACCTGTTGCTAAATTAAGGAACAGTTCAAAAATACATGTTGAATTATGCTGAAAAAGCAAGCCGGCCTCGAATAAATGCTTTTGGTTTGTCAACAAATACGTTCCAGTTACACATTATCTGTCCTGATCACCTGGCCATTGATCCTCCCTTCCCAGGTGCCCATCGTTTTTGAGTCACCGCCAATGTTCCCGCTTTTATCTTCTTTTATTCGATAGTGGTCCAGGGAGATGATTCGATTTGGATCTTCTTTTTTATAGCCTCGCAAATAGTATTGCTTTGTTTTAGGATCATAGGTGCCTTTCACGTATTCTTTCGCTTGTGCACCAATTTTTTCTTCGTAATAGTTTTTGCTGATTGTGTTTTTTTCGTCGTAGTTGACAAACTCCCAACTGAAAACACCTTCCACTTGGTTGCCATCAACATGTTTGATGTACAAATCAAACGCAAAATCGTAAGTCGTTTCAAGTTTTGTCCAATTGCCTTTGAAATGTTTAATTTGAGCGGTCAAACTATTTGAAAACGAAACACATAATAGGAATAGGAAAAACAGGATTGATTTTTTCATGTTTTAAAATTTTCCTGTTAAACGGTCATCTGAACGGGTTCATTATTTCCCACACCCTTTCAATAAATTAAATTCATGAAATTTACCATCACATTATTCGCATTCCTTGCCTTTTCAATTTTATCAGAAAAAATATTAGCACAGTGCGAGTGCCCCCAACTACCTGATCCACAAGGTGTGATAGATACGGTTAGCACGGTTGGTGAATTACAAGCGGCGCTTCAGCAAGCTAACCAGGACAGTGGCAACCATACTATCCTGCTCGAAGATGGCACCTATGAATTGTTCAATAATTTGTTGTACATCGGCCAAAATATGTCAAACCTGACCATCCGTAGCTTATCAGGTGATCGTGATGCCGTCATCGTAAAGGGGCCGGGGATGGATGGCAACATCAGTCATGTTTTTAATGTGGCTGCGAAGAATTTTACAGCAGCAGACCTGACAATCGGCTGGGTAGCCAACCACGCTATTCAAATCCATGCAGAATCGGATGCCGATTTTCCGCTAATTCAAAATGTGAAATTTGTTGACGTTCGGGAGCAAATGCTCAAAGTTTCAGGGAGTGTTTCTTCTGATTTTTCAGATGGGGGAGTGGTGCAATGTTGCGAATTTGAATTCACGGATGGCGTAGGTTTTCAATATTATACAGGCGGTATAGATGCACACCGGGCAAAGGATTGGGTGGTTCGAAACAATATTTTTCGGCATATCCGCAGCCCGGAAAACATGTTGTCGGAACATGCTATCCATTTTTGGTCATGGTCAGAAAATACCTTGGTCGAGAACAATTTGATTATCAATTGTGACCGGGGAATTGGATTTGGCTTGGGCAGTAGTGGTCACAATGGCGGCACCATCCGCAACAATTGGGTGCATACCAGCCGGGATGTCGGCATCGGGTTGGAAAGTGCGCCGGATGTAAAAATATACCACAACACCGTATTTACCGAAAACTATTTCAACTCCATTGAATATCGTTTTACAGAAACGGTCAATACCCATATCGCCAACAATTTGACCAATAAATCTGTTGCTTCCCGTGATGGGGGAACGGGTACTATAGAAAGCAATTTTCTATTCGCTGATGCTTCGATTTTTGTGGACGCCGAAATTTTTGATTACCATTTAACCGATGCACACCTTGCTATTGCAAATGAAGGTGTTTTACTCGCAGAGGCCGCTTTGGATTATGATTGCCACGAGCGTCTTGATGGACTGCCGGATATTGGGGCTGATGAATTTGATTCGGTTTTTAATCCAACCAATAATATTTCAAGAAATGAATCCGTTCGGGTATTTCCAAATCCGAGTTCAGGGGAATTTTTTATAAAAAACAAAACCCCTATTTTTATTGAAATCTATGATTTGAGCGGGAAGAAGATAATCGAAAAAGAATTACCTCAGGGGGGACAAACGCTCTTTTTAAATGACTTGTCATCTGGCGTTTATTTTCTGAAATGGGTTGGATATAAGATGGCTGGGGTTGAAAAGGTTGTAATAAAATAAACTTGTTCAGATTCTGATAAAGTGCATTTTCATAAAACCACAAAAGGAACAAAGGAATCATAAGTCACATTTTTATGGTGTCTCTTTTGTGCCTTTTATGGTTCAATAAAAATGCCTAAATATTTTGATCCAACAGATTTTTATGAAATATATAATCACCTCGTTTACATTGCTTTTATTTATTGGTTGCAATAGTCAACCTGCTGATAACCAGTCAGGTATAGTTAATGGCAAAACCGCTCCGAAAGAAAAAACTGTCGTAGAGGAAGCGCCACCATTCCCCGTTTACATGACTTTCGATGAGTTCGAACACCATATTAGGTATGCCAACGACACCACTTATGTGGTCAATTTTTGGGCGACTTGGTGCAAGCCTTGCGTGGCAGAACTGCCCTGGTTCGAGCAGCTGATCCCAGCCTACGAAGATAAGCCGGTGAAGGTGTTGTTGGTGAGCATGGATTTTCCGAAAAAAATAAAAAACAAATTGATCCCATTCGTGAAAGAGCGGAATCTTGAAAAGTCTGTTGTCGCCCTGGCCGATATGGATTATAATTCCTGGATTGATAAAGTCAGCACCAAGTGGGATGGGGCAATCCCTTTTACGCTCATTTACAACAAGGAAAAACAACAACTCAAATTTGGCGAGCTGGACGGTTACGACGAATTGGAAGAACTGCTGGACGGAGTAATGGGAGATTGAATTTTTATCGATCCTATCTGACTCCTAATAAAAAAATATACATGAAATTTACCCTAACTATAATTCTGACGACCCTCGCGTCATTCGCCTTTTCACAGGAAGTAACGGGTTATTGGAAAACCATCGATGATGACAGCGGCGAAGCCAAGAGCATCGTCCAGGTTTACAAAAATGGAGATGGAAAACTCGCTGGCAAGGTGGTTCAATTGTTTCGTAAACCAAATGAAGATCAAGATCCCGTTTGTGAAGAATGCCCAAAAGATGACTATCGCCGTGGGCAAAAAGTAAAGGGCATGGTTATTATGTCTGGCATGGAAAAAGATGATGATGTATTTACAGGTGGTGAAATAATGGATCCAGACAACGGCAATACCTACCGCTGCAAAATCTGGCTGGAAGGACAGGAGAAACTGAAAGTCCGGGGATATTTAGGGCCGTTTTATAGAACGCAGACTTGGTTGAGGGAGTCGGGGTATAAATAATTTTACTTACCTTCACTCCTGCACCAAAGAACCACAAATCATGCAAAAACGTTGGACCCGCATTCCTGCCGATGAAACAACCGTCAACCACCTTCAAGAAGTCCTGAAAATCAATCCTGTCTTTTGTCGCCTGCTTGTACAACGCGGCATTTCCACTTTCGATGAGGCCAAAACATTTTTCCGGCCCAATCTCTCCCATCTCCACGATCCTTTCCTGATGCAGGACATGGGCTTGGCAGTTGAACGAATGGAAAAAGCCATTTCGGAAGAAGAAAAAATATTGCTGTACGGCGATTATGATGTGGACGGCACTACCTGCGTGGCGCTTATGTACTCCTTTCTTTTCAAATACCACAACCAGCTTGATTACTACATCCCTGATCGTTACAAAGAAGGTTATGGGATCAGCCGAGCAGGAATTGAATATGCTCAAGAAAATGATGTTTCGCTCATCATTGCCATGGATTGCGGAATCCGGGCAGCGGAACAAGTGGCTTATGCTAAATCACTGGGCATAGATTTTATCATCTGTGACCACCATTTGCCCGACGGTGAATTGCCAGCAGCAGTTGCAGTCCTCGACCCAATGCGGACAGATTGCGATTATCCGTATAAAGGCTTGAGCGGTTGCGGCGTGGCTTTCAAATTGGCACAGGCCTATTCAAGTTATAATGACCTACCCGAAGAAGAACTGTACAACCTGCTGGACATCCTAGTGCTGAGCATCGCTGCCGATATTGTGCCCATGACTGGCGAAAACCGCACGCTGGCCTATTTTGGCTTGCAAAAACTCAACCGTACAGAACGCATCGGCCTGCGAGCCTTGATCGAAAAAGGCAAGCGACGTAAACCATTGGCCATCAGCGATATTGTGTTTGGATTAGCACCAATGATAAATGCTGTTGGTAGATTGGGCGATGCCAAATTGGCCGTCAAACTGATGCTCTCAAACGACAAGATGGTTGCTGCCGATCATGCCCGTTACTTGAACCATCAAAATGAATTGAGAAAAGAGCACGACCAGCACATCCTTCGTGAGGCAAAGGCGCAGTTTCTGGACGTATCAGGTTGGGAAGAGCGGCGGAGCATTTTACTGTTCAACAAAGGCTGGCACAAGGGTGTGGTCGGTATTGCAGCGGCGAGGATGGTCGAACATTTCCACCGGCCAGCCATTTTGTTGACCGAGTCGAATGGAAAAGCGTCTGGTTCGGCCAGGTCAATACCGGGATTCAATATTTATGCAGCGATAAAAACCTGCGAAGACCTGCTCATCAATTTTGGTGGCCACGAGCATGCAGCAGGTATGACTTTGCCCATCAATGCTGTACCCGAATTTCAGGAACGATTTGAAAAAGCGGTTAAAAACTCGATCACTGACGAGCAACAAATACCTAAAATAAAGCTTTCTGACTCGTTGAACCTGCAAGACATCAATCCAAAATTCTGGCGCTTGCTCAAACAGTTCGCCCCTTTTGGCCCAGGCAATAGAAGCCCCGTTTTCGCAACAAAAAATGTTGTGGACACTGGGCATTCACGCTTATTGAAAGGCAACCACTTGCGTATTTCGGTAAAACAAGATGGCTCTAAACCAGTAACGGGGATTGCCTTCGGGATGGGTGAACATTTCACGAAAGTAAAATCGAAAAAGCCGTTTCACCTGGCCTATAAAATCGAAGAGGAAACCTGGAAGGGAGAGAAGATACTGCGGTTGGTGGTTCGGGATTTTTGGTTTTGAAATGGATCAGGGCAAATGCATCAAATTATTACGCAGCGCTGGAGCTACCTGGTCATATAGAAGATTTAATTAAATCAAGCCTTTCCGTACCAATTCCTTTCGCTCAATAATACTTTCAGGATGATTAAATCTTAAAATTTTAATTGTGGCTGCGCCAATCATTGATTTTGCAATTATTTCCCCTGTTTCATACAATGAAAAATGATCTTCCCAAATATCAATGCGTGGGTTGAAAAAGCGTACAATATTTTCAGGATCGTCAACGAAGGTAGCTATGTCTGAACCTTTGCTCTCATTGCATATTGAACACGCGTTTGCAAGGTTCTCGGTCATGGTCTTACCTCCATGCTTTAGACCGATGATGTGATCCATGTGGAATTTAAAAAAGGAAAAGAATTCAGGTAAATGGCAGTATTCGCACTGATGGTTGGCTCGCGCAGCAACGAGGCTACGGATTTTTTGGGAGATATATTCACTCATGCCTTTGCCTGGTAAGAACGGATTTTTGCCAGCCTCACCAAACGCTCCAAAACAAGATAATGATCCAATTCATCTTTCTCTTCTATTGAAATAATATTCTCCCTTGATTTTTTCATAAGCAATTCAAACTGCTTTTGCATTTCATCAGAAGCCTTTAATTTCATGACTTCTTCGGGTCCTAATTTGGCAAGGATAGTGGCGACTTGATCGTATGCGGAATAGATGCTTCCCATGATTAGTTTTTTACAAAGTAAATATTTTTTGTCAGTTATGGCAAGTCTTCAAACCAAATTAGAGTGTAACTTCAAATTACCCCCTAATTTCAGCCATTAACGGATTATCCGTTTTCTCTAAATTCAACGTTCTTTGCGGCCTGTTTTCAGTAGGCACTGCCCACTGTAAACTGCCTACTGTAAAACATGAACCGTGAATTCCTCATAAATGCCCTTTTCCTCGTTTTGGTGAACCTACTCATCAAACCGTTTTACGTGTTCGGCATCGAGCGGGTGATACAGGATCGGGTGGGGGCGGAAACCTATGGGCTGTATGCCACGCTATTCAATTTCACCTTCCTGTTTTTCATGGTCACGGATTTTGGGATACACTATTACAATAACCGCACGATCGCACAGCACCCGCAGCTGGCCAGAAAATATTTCCCGAATATCCTGGTTTTGAAACTGCTGCTGGCGGTACTGTATATTTCGTTTGTTTTTGCGGCGGCATTTTTCAGGGGTTTTGAGGTTGAAATATTCAACTTGATCTTTTTTGTGGCACTCAACCATGTTTTGATTTCAATGGTGGCTTACCTCCGCTCCAATATTTCAGGGTTGGGCATGTACCGGGTGGACAGCGTGGTCTCGACGCTCGACAAGTTTTTACTGATCATTTTTTGTGCGGTCTTGCTGTGGGCAAACCCATTTTCCGGAAGTGAAACATTCCAGATAAAATGGTTCGTCCATGCCCAAAATGTTGCGTGGTTTTTGACAGCTGTGATTGCCTTTGTCGTCGTTTACCGAAAGGTGAGAACAAGAATAAAATGGCGGGTGAACGTCCCGTTTTTGCTGGTAATCCTAAAAAAGTCCTTCCCTTTTGCACTGGCTGTTTTCCTGATGACCGCCTATACCCGTTTCGACATTGTGATACTGGAATGGCTGTTGCCAGATGGCCTTTATCATGCTGGGGTATATGCCGCTTCCTACCGTTTGCTCGATGCGTTCAACATGGTGGGGTATCTTTTTGCAGGCCTGTTGTTGCCGATGTTTTCAAAACTATTGACCTCGAAAGAAAAAAACAAAGGTGCTGCTACAACCGAAATCACTGGCCTTCTCCGGTTCAGTCTCCAGCTTATTTGGGCGGGTACGGTGACGCTGGCTGTGGCCTGTTTCTTTTTCCAATTGGAACTGATGGAGCTAATGTACCCCCGCTCCGTCAATGCAGGCAATGTGGAATATTATGGGAATGTGATGGGGCTACTCATTTTAACACTGGTGCCTTTCAGCGGGATTTTTGTTTATTCTACCTTGCTGACTGCCAATAATAGCCTTCGGAAAATGAACAAGTTGTTCCTTATCGGCATCGCAGTAAATGTTGGCCTGAACCTTTTGTTCATTCCAACCATGAAAGCCACAGGGGCCGCTGCGGCAGCCCTCGCCACCCAGTCCGTTGTGCTGATCGGAATGATGGGATTGGCAAAAAAAGAGCTGCGGTTACCGTTTGAGGCCAAACCTATTTTCAGGATACTGGCGTTTGCCATGCTGACTATCTTGGTCGCCTGGCAACTTTACCATTTTCCCGGAATGAACTGGATGCTAAAATTTGCTTGTAGCATCCTTTCCGGCCTCGTCCTTGCGTTTGTTTTCCGGTTAATAAATTTGAATTTGTTATTTCAGATGGCCAAAAAATAACAGCGGGTTATACAAGTGCTGAAACTCTGTACTTTTGCCAGCTAAATTCATTGTTTCATTGTGGTAGTCATTAATTTAAGAAATGAAAGAAAAAGTAAATTCAATTTTAGCCGTAGCAATATTGGCGTTCATCATTCCTGGTTGTTATTCAACCTATTCTTCGACCCAAGTAGTGAATAAGCCCCAATCCCAAAGAAGGCTGATGCCTGAAATGAAATTTTACGTGGATGCTGACGGAGATGGAACATTTGATGAAGTTCAGTTAGAGAAAAAACCAGAGCCAAAACAAGGCAATGATCAATGGATGAGGGATTTTTATGGTTCTATTAAATATCCATCTTCTGCCCGTCAAAATGGAATAGAAGGGATCGTGATATTAAAAGTTACTGTTAACGAGTTCGGTAACATTCAAAATGTGGGAATCAAACAGGGGATTTCTCAGGATTGTGATGAAGAAGCAAAAAGAGCATTTATATATGCAACCGAACTTGGTTATTCTCCATTAAAATTTAACTCAAATCCCGTAAAATTTATAGTAGAATTGCCTGTTGGATTCTGGTTGAACTAAAAATCCGACAAAATAAATATACTCAACCATATTTGGTTTTGTGCACTCTGGCAAGGGTTTCAAATAGACAGTGATTTGTACTTTTGCCGGATTATTTTGAAATGAGAGAATGAGTGAATATTCTTTCATTCCTCCATCCTCTCAATCAGTCATTATTATTTATATGGAGAATAAAGAAAACCTTCTTGGCGTCGTCGAAACTGTTTTTAAATGGAAAAAGGTAATCATTTATACTTGCCTGGCGACGGCAATTGGAGCGAGTATCGTGGCACTTTTGCTGCCGGTATATTACAAGTCGAGCACTGCGTTTTATGCCGCCAGCCCTGACTTGGCAACTCCGGAATCCATTTTCGGAAATTCGAGCAAAGCCCCTCAATATTATGGTACAACGAACGATACGGAGCGCCTTATGAGCATCGCCAATTCAGGTGAACTGACTAGTTTTATGATTGATAGTTTTGACCTTTATGAGCGTTATGACATTGACCCAGCGTCCAAGCTTGGCCCATATACTATCCGGCTGAAATTCGGGGATCATTTTGATGTGGTGAAAACCAAATACGATGCGATCGAACTTTCGATGGAAGATGAAGAAAAGGAAATGGCTGCAAAAATGGCGAACGCCGCTCGTGATTATATTGCTGCCGTTAGCCAAAAACTCGTTAAGAACAGCCAGTCAAAACTGCTTACCATTTTTAAGCTGAATATTGATGAAAAGGAAGTACAGCTTGATTCTTTGAACGGCCAATTGCAAAGCGTGCGTAAAGAATACGGCGTGTACAATCCGACGGCCCAAAGCGACGGGCTGACTGACCTGCTCGCCAAGGCTGAGTCAAAATTGTACAATACCCAAGCTCGGTTAGAGGCCCTGACGGGCGTCAATTCACTCAGGGATACGGTCAGGTTAATGAAGGCCTCAGTCAAAGGATATGAAAACGAATTATTGAAATTGAATGAACGCATAGGGGTCTTCAACAATGGTATGGCAGAGGTAGAAATGCTGGCAAGTATCCAAGATATTGCGAGTCAAAAATTAGCTGAAGATCGGGAGCATTTCAAACTCATCAAATCTTCTTACGAATCTGAATTCCCAACCATTATACTGCTCGAAACTGCACCGGTGCCAATTATCAAATCCCGCCCAAAAAGGTCATTGATCGTGGTGGCTTCGGTAATGATCGCTTTTGTTTTCAGCGTCATCGGTATCATTATCTTCGATACCTACCGCGATGTAAATTGGAAAAAAGTGATGGATCTTTGATATTTATGAATGGTGATTTATGATTGATAAAGACCAGCAATCATAAATCAAAAATCATCAAGTTTGACTTTTTCCGAACAACAAACAAAATACCTCATCATTGGCTTTTGCACCATCACGGTGGTTAGCTTGCTGGTGGGTATTGCTGGTTACTGGTATTTTCTGGCGGCAGTGCCGGCAGCGCTGTTGTTTGTTTATTTGGCGGTGATTGATTTCAAAAAGATCTTTTTTTTACTGTTTGCCTTGTTGCCGCTTACCGTGGAGGTTTGGCTGCCGAACGGCGTGGTCACGGACCTGCCGACCGAGCCGATGCAGGTTATCTTGATGGGCATTTTTTTTCTTTATGTTTTGAGACAGGGAAAAACACTTGACGGGCGGTTTGTGACTCATCCGATAACCTTATTGTTGTTGCTCCACTTGGCCTGGTTGTTTCTTACTGCGCTCACCTCCGAAGCGTTCGTAGTTTCGTTTAAATTTTTCCTCGCCAAAATCTGGTACATCACGACCTTCTTTTTTCTCGCTGGTTTTTTATTGAAAACCGAACGGGACATCAAAATATTAACTTGGTGTGTGCTGTTGCCGCTCTGCCTGACAATTTTCTATGTGCTGGCCAACCAAGCTGGCGATGGGTTCAGCTTCGCAGCGGTGAACGAAGCGATGGCGCCATTTTATCGAAACAAAGTAGCGTATGCCTGCATGTTGTCTATTTTTCTTCCATTCGTTTGGTTCTTGCGGGCGAGGTATGCCAAGTATTCTGGCAAATGGTGGCTTGTTGTAGCCATCACACTTTTGTTGATTATAGGTGTGCAGTTTTCATATACCCGCGCTGCGTATTTAACATTGGTGATGGCCATCGGGAGCTATTATGTTGTAAAATGGAAATTAATGAAAGTAGTATTGGGTGGTGCGACGGTCTTGATGGTTTTGTTCGTGCTCAATATTGTCCAGCACAATAATTATCTAGACCAGAAACCCACTTATGAAAAGACGATCACCCATGATGAGTTTGGCGATCTGATAAGTGCCACTGCCAAAGGACGGGATGTCTCCACGATGGAACGGGTGTACCGTTGGGTGGCCGGGGGACACATGATCGCTGACAAACCCATACTGGGCTTTGGTCCCGGCACTTTCACAAAATTTTACAAAAGCTATTCATTGGTGGGTTTTGCCACTTATGTGAGCGATAATGACGAGAGCTCCGGTATCCATTGTTATTATCTCATGACCTGGGTGGAGCAAGGTTTCATAGGCTTACTGATCTTCATCGCTCTCGTCTATTTTGTGCTATTGAAGGGTGAGCAGGTCTATCATCAGACCGTTTCGGCTGGTCGCCGCCGCATTGTGATGACGGCCATCCTGACCTCGGTCGTTATTGATGGCCTGCTGCTCATGAACGACCTTGTGGAATCAGATAAGATCGGGTCGTTCTTCTTCCTGTGCATGGCGCTAATCGTGAGCATGGATTTGCAGAACAAGAAGGAAGGTAGATTGATGAGTGGTGAGTGATGATTTCTCAATTTCAATCTGCTTTTTCGAATAGTTCAACTACTGCCATTTCAAATCCTTTCACTACATTGGATTTCAATGAATCACCTGCTTTGTAAATTCCTTTTAAAGCATATTTTTTTTCTTTTAAAACATGTACTTCAACTGTTTTCAGTTCAGTGTCCACTAACCAGTATTCGAGAACGCCATGTTTTTGATAAAGGTTGAATTTGTTTTTTTTGTCATTCCTTTTAGTGGAGGGAGAGAATATTTCAACTGCAAGGTCAGGAGCACCAAATATCCAATCCTTGATGATTGCATTCCTTTCTTTCGAAACAAAGAGGATATCAGGCTGGACAATGTTTTTCTCATCAAAATGTACATCCATCGGGGAGGAAAAGACTTTTCCCAATTTTTGTTGTTTCACAAAAAAGAAGAGATAGTTAAATATATTTCCGAGGATGAGTTGGTGTAGGGTCTTTGGAGAAGCTATATAAATTAATTTTCCGTTTTGTAGTTCAAATGGGGCGCCTTCTGGCAATTGCATAAAATCTTTTTTGCTATAAGTAGCTAGTGGGTCAATGGTAAATAGCACATATTCCCCTTTCTCGTTCTCGAACAACATGACTTGCTCGCCCAGCATGGCATAGGTGTTTCCCTTTAGAATGTCATCGAAGCTGTGGACAATTTGCAAGTACCTATTTTGCTTTTGTTTTAATACAGTTGTATCTGTCATGAATCAATTGTTTTAGCAAAGTTGTGGGTCAATGTACTGTGAATCTGGGGATTCGCAGTACATTGGGCTCACCAAACAAAAATACGGTTTTTTAGATAGGGTTCAAATTCAGAACATCTTCTTAATCTCCTTCTCAAATCGCTCTTTCAAAACCCTTCTGTTCAACTTCAAAGTGAAGGTCAATCCTCCTTTTTCGACGGTCCATTCCTCATGCATTAAGGTGTACTTCCGAATGCGTTCGTGTGGCTCAAGTGGTTCATTAAGGGAGTCCATTTCAGTCTGCATGAATTTTAAAACCATCGTATTGTGTACCATGAACTGTGGAGCAGTCCAATGCACGTTGTTTTCTGTACACCAATTTTCGAGCGCGATGAAATCAGGGACAATCAAGGCAGCAGCGTGGGGGCGGTTCAGCCCCATGACCATGACCTGGGAAATGAAAGGTGAATTTTTCAAATGGTTTTCCACCTTTTGTGGAGCGACAAATTTACCGCTGCTCGTTTTGAAAATATCTCTTTTCCGGTCGGTTATTTTCAAAAAACGGCGGTGGACAAAACGGCCAATATCGCCAGTGTGCAGCCAACCATTTTTATCCAATACCTCAGCGGTGGCTTCAGGGGCATTGTAATAGCCGACCATTACGTTCGGTCCTTTGACCCATATTTCACCTTCGCCATTTTCGTTTGGTTGGTTAATTTTAACGTCTACGCCTGGAAGGGGAATACCGACCGTGCCAAAGCGGTAAAGCCCTGGCTCAAAGTGGTTGAGTGAAACCACGGGCGAAGATTCCGTCAGACCATAACCCTCCCGCACAGGTATGCCGGCTGCGCAGTACAGCCTGGCGAGTTTTGGTTGCAGGGCAGCAGCCCCAACGACCATGCCTTCCACCTTGCCGCCAAATGCTTGCCTGAGTTTTCGATAAACCAGCAGGTCGAGAAATTTGTGCTGCAACCAATACATGGGGGACAATCTTTCCAAAGGGTCAAAATTTTCACCTAAACTGATTGCCCAGTCGAATATCTTTTTGCCCAACCAGCCTTTTCCGCTGCGGGTCTCGAGCGATAGGGCATATATTTTTTCCAATACTCTGGGAACAGCTGAAAGGAAATTGGGCCGCACCTCCTGTGCATCTGTGAAGAGTTGGTCCAGGCCTTCAGAATAATAGAGGGAAGTGCCTGCCGCCATATAATTAAAGGTAGTTGATCGCTCAAGGATGTGGCTCAATGGCAGATAGCTTAGGGCTTTTTTATCGTGGTCGATCGGTACGATTGTCATCACCGATTTAATATTGCTAACGATGTTTTGGTGGGAAAGCATGACTCCTTTCGGCGAACCAGTAGTGCCAGAAGTATAAATAATGGTGGCGATGTCAGTTGGGACAATGCTATCTTTTATTTTTTTAATATCAACGGATCCCTCTATGGTCGGTTTGGCAAGCAGTTCCTTGGTGTGTTGGCCATGTTTACTTTTTGAAAAAACAAACAGCTTTAATTTTTTGTCCGAAACAGCAGCTATTTTCTCTGCCAATTCCTCGTTCGAGGCAAAACAATATTTTAAACCCGCATCTTGAATAATAAAAGAAATATCGGTTTCGCTGGCCGAATGGTGAATGGGCACGACGATAACACCAATTTGTTGTAACGCCAGGTCCACAAGGTTCCAAATTGGACTGCCACAATGGGCGATGATGCCCGCCTTGTCCCCCCTCTGAAACCCAGCCCGCAACATGCCAGCACTCAACATTTGCACATGTTCCAGGCATTTTTCTGTGGAATAGTAAGTCCATTTGCCTTTCCGGCGGTAAGCCAAAGCAATTTTTTGCGGGTACTTGGCCTGCTGATAAGGGAGTATGTCGAAAAGGCGTTTGAAATCCATATGCGCGATTTGTTTCTAACTACTTACATTTGGCAGTAAATGTAAAAATAATTGTGAGTTGTGAGGGGTCAGGATTCAGGGACAGAAGCTAAAGCCCAAAAATATAACTCACACTTCCTCTTTTCATTTCTCTGACCCCTGACCCCTAAAATATATTCAATATGAAAATTTCCAGCCGGACGGTCACGCTCATCGTAAGCCTGCTATTGATGGCTTCTTTGGTTTATTTTTTCACAAATATTGTGATCTACGTTTGCATTGCTTGGGTGCTGTCCATGATCGGACAGCCATTGGTGCAATTTTTTCAAAGAAAGATTCGGATCTGGAAATTCCATGCTGGGCCAAATTTTTCTGCCGTACTCACGCTTCTCACTTTTTTTCTGGTGGTTTTCATAATAATCCGGTTGTTTGTGCCGCCTATTGTTACTCAAATAAACAACCTAGCGGGGGTCGACTATGCCCAGATAGCAATGGCGTTGGAAGAGCCGATGAGCCACTTGCAACAGTCGCTTGCCAAATACGGTATTTTGCAATCCGCAGATCCGTTGGACCAACAATTAAAAGAAAATTTGTCTGTGTGGTTGGAGCCAGCTACTATAGGCAATTACTTTGGGGGATTGTTATCTGCTGCTGGAGGTGTTTTGGTGGGAGTGGTGTCCGTTCTCTTCATCACTTTTTTTTTCCTGAAAGAACAAGGGCTATTTGTCAATTTCATTGCCGCTATCATGCCGCCACAATACGATTCGCAGGTCCACCGGGCCATTTCGGATGTAGCCACCATGTTGAGCCGCTACTTTCGGGGGCTGCTTTTACAGATGCTGAGTTTCGCATCATTCGTGACCTTGGCGCTGACCGTGCTCGGGGTGAAAAATGCACTTCTCATTGGTGTGTTAGCGGCCTTGCTAAATGTCATCCCATATATCGGGCCGATGATCGGGGCGGTGTTCGGCATCATCTTTACCATCTCCTCTGGGCTTGACCTGGATTTTTATACCCAAATGTTGCCCCTCCTCATCAAGGTCGTTAGTGTTTTTGCTGCTGCTCAAATGCTGGATAATTATATTCTACAGCCTTATATTTTTTCCAGCAGCGTACTAGCTCATCCGCTCGAAATCTTTATTGTCGTATTGATGGGGGCGCAGATAAACGGCATACTGGGTATGGTGTTGGCTATTCCATTTTATACCGTTTTACGTGCTGTCGCCGCAGCATTCCTGAGTGAGTTCCACATAGTGCAATATTTGACGGAAAGAATGAATAAATTGAAAATTAGAAATTAGAAATTAGAAATTGGAAATTTCCAGTGTAACTCAATTATCAATTATCAATTATCAATTATCAATTATCAATTATCAATTATCAATTATCAATTATCAATTCCCCAATCTCTCTGCTTTTTCCAAATAAGGCCGTCCTTTATCCACCTGCCCAGCATCGCGGTAAGCCGAACCAAGGTAACGGTTGATAAGTGGATCGTTGGGGGCATATTGTAGGGCCTGTGAAAACCATTTTATTGCTTCTGTAAAGTTGCCCATTTGACCGTTGATGGCACCGAGGTTGCGCAGTGCATCCACCATGCGAGGGTTTTCTTGTACGGCAGTTTCATACATTTCTTTGGCTTTTGCATTGTCGCCCATTTCGGAATATAGCGTACCCATATTGCTATGTACGAGTGCAAAATTGGGACGGTATTTTAAAGCCAAGTTATAATGCTCCAATGCTTTTGGGAAATTTTTGTCCCGGTAATATGCAAGACCCAATTGTCCATAAGCGTCATGGTAGGCAGGCAGTATTTCTGTTGCTTTTGTGAAATGGAATTTTGCTTTATCATACCATGATTTTTTTTCTTTTGGCGTAGCTGCGTCGTTTCCGTTTTTCACTAATTCAAGTCCGTAGTGGAAATTTAATTTTGCAGAATTTGGGGAAACCTCAATATCTTTTTCATAAAGTGTAAAACTGCTTTCCCAGTCATAATTTCTGGTAAATGTTTTTGCGCTATATAAAAATAATATTACGATTGTTGTGCCCCATAAAGCTTTGTTATTAAAAATATAGGAAAAAGAAAATGGCTGATTGTCTTTGATTTTTTCTTTAAATATTTTCATCAATAAATAAGCGAGCGCCATTGCAAAAGCAGGTGATGCCGAGTATAAGAGCCTGTCACCGAAACTTGTCCCGATCATGATGATAATGTTTGATGAAATAGAAAAATTAATCAAGAAAAACAAAATAATAAATGACCATAAATTTTTGCTTCTCAATTTCATCAATGCAAACATTCCCATGGCGACCCAAGCCAGCAATGACAACAATGTCCGCCAATCTCCAAGATTGGTCAATGGGATTTGATTATACCCAAAATCGCTGCAAAGCGGGTGTGGGAAAAGAAGTGTCCATAAATATTTCCCCAATAATAAAAAGACACTGGCAAGCTGTGTCCCTTCGTTAGTTGCCCCTGCCAGGAAATTGTCCAATACAGAAATATTGCCTGGGTTTCCAAATGCCCCGATAACGTTGCTTCTGATTAAAATAAAAACTATGGCACAAAGAAGAAATGGAAGGGAGGTTAGAATGATGTTTTTTATTTTTTTATCCGTAAAAAAATAAATGCAAAGTGGGAAAATGGCAATAAAAGTGATCGAGTTCTCTTTTGAAAAAAGGGCGATGATATAAGTAAAAACTGCACCGATGATCCATTTAATGTTTTCTTTTTCAATATATCGCCATATAAAATTAAGCGTCAATATACACATCAAAAACATTACTATTTCATCTCGACTTTTAATATTTGCAACAACCTCCACATGGACGGGGTGTGCCATAAAAAAAAGGGTGGCCAATAAAGGAAAAATAAGATTGTATTTTCTCATCATCCTTGCCAAAGTGAGGAATAATATGCCACCCGTCAGTGCATATAATAATACATTAATAATATGGCTTAATTCAGGCGTGTCGGGGTCCAATTCCCATTCAATGGAAAACATGGACATAGGAACAGGTCGATACAATTCACCTGGACCTGGGCGATAGCCATACCGGGCGTGGGTTGTCCATTGTGTGGCAATGCCATCAAACCCTTGCTTGGTAACAAAATTTTCTTTTATCTGCGAAAAATCATCGAGTACATAACCGTGGGTAAGAGTGTTTGAGTACAATAAAAAGCCAAATATGGATATGGCCAAAGCGATAAAATATAAACTATTAGACGACTTTTTTTCAATGGGCCTTTTAATTTTATTACTTTTTATAGCCTTGTTTCTTTTTGATTTTTTCACCGCTGTTGTTTTATTGTTTTTGGTTCAAATAGGAACAGGTAAGAAATGGATTTTGATATTTTGAAAAAGACTGTTTTTTTACCTAATCACTAATCACTAATCACTAATCACTAATCACTAATCACTAATCACTAATCACTGACCTCTGACTCCTCTCCCCTGACCCCTTTTTCAAAACAAAAATAAGGGTCATTCAGACAACATCAAATTACAACCCCTGATGTCGCTGTTGTCCAATCGGCCAAGTACCTCGAAAGAACCATCCTGATGTACCTTTCCCAGGTCTTCGGTAGCAATGAAACTGATTGTTTGGAAGTTGGCGAGGTCAGCAATGTTGAGTACCCCGATTTTGTTATTTTTTTGAAGGGTAAGTGGATCAGTGATTTCCCGTGTGAAAACTTTCATGGTTGGAGCTGACTGGAATTTACCGTTTCCCTTTGAATAAGCCTGTGAAAAAAGCTCCGTCATCCCATATTCTGAATGGACGCTTTTTATGCCAAATGAAGCCTTTAGAATTGCATGCAACTCACTACGTGTCAATTCTTTACGGCGGCCTTTCATGCCACCCGTTTCCATGACAATAATATTGGTCAAATCAATTTCATACCGTTCTGCAAGGTCGAGCAAAGCAAAACTGACGCCCAGTAGTATTGTAGGGATTTTATTTTTTTTCACCGAACTCAAAACCTGTAGCAAGTCGTCCGTGTTGTTCAAAAAGAATCCGCTTTGTGGATATTTTGACTGTTGGATAAAATGGTCGGCCATGAAAATAAGGGACGAACCTGACCGTTCCAGATAAGATGGGAGCAGCGCCAAAATGCAGTAATTGGATGGGTGACCATAGAATTTCTGAAAGCCCAGTTCCGTGTTCTGTTTATAAAACCCCAAATCGTGGACGGGATGATGGCTTGCAGAATCGCTTGTGGTGCCGCTGCTGGTGAAAATTGACTGCTCCTGCCAACTGCCCGTTTTTATGGAGTAGTTTTTGAAAAATTGAATGGGGAGGAAAGGGACCTCCTCGACCGACTTAATGTCCTGAAAATCAACTTTTAACAACGATAAATACTCGGAATATACTGCGTTGCAATTTGCTTGAAACCGAAAAACATCCATTGCCAGATCATTAAAACTATCGATTGATAAAGTTTTAATTTTTTGAATAATATCCGCCTGTTGTTTTTCGTATGACATACCTTGGTTAATGGCAATTTGGGGTTATTGGATATTAGGGTTAATTTTGAAACAGCTCAAAATATGACTTTCCTGCCTGTCGGTAGGCAGATTATTTTTACATTTTACTTTTTACTTTTTACTTTTTACATTTTACTTTTTACTTAATTACTCGACAATGCTATCTTTTCTTAAAAAATACGCACCATTCCTTTTTTTCGCAGCTTTTATAGCAACCTGCGCCACACCGCCTGATTATCCGGTCGAACCTACCATTGAATTCATTGGGGTGACAAAAGATACGATGGCGAGGGGTAGCTTTTTTAACGATACCACTTTTATTCAGTTTTCATTTACGGATGGCGATGGCGATATTGGTGATGGTGACAGCTTGCAATTGTTCCTGAAAGATTCAAGAAATGGCTTCGTTAACGATTTCCGAATCCCCTTTGTGCCGGAGTTGGGAGCATCGAATGGCATTAAAGGTGAAATTTCGGTTCGGGTATTTACCTCTTGCTGCATTTTTCCGCCAGAATTGTTCCTTGATGGCTGCAACGACGAATTTGCTCAAATGCCTTACGATCAGTTCAGCTATGATGTTTTCATAAAAGACCGGGCCGGCCACGAAAGCAACATCATCCAAACGACCCCGATCTTTATCAGGTGTTTTGAGTAGGTTTGAATGTGGGAAGTAAAAAGTAAAAAGTAAAAAGTAAGGTGCATTTGCTCTGCTTTTTACTTTTTACTTTTTACTTCAGTAAGCCAATCCAACTCTTTCCTCAGCATCTTTAAAGTTTGTTCTTCCTGGCTTCCAGGCTCAGTTCGGTGATTGTAAAACCACTGTGCTTGAGGCGGCATGCTCATCAAAATAGATTCCGTGCGACCGCCAGTGTCGAGCCCAAATTTGGTCCCCCTGTCCCAGAGTAGATTAAACTCTACATAACGGCTGCGTCGGATGGCTTGCCATTCTTTTTCCTGTTCGCCATAGGCTAAGTCTTTGTTTTTCAGGACTATGTGGTTATAAGTTGGTGCGAAAACATCTCCTATCTCCTGTACAAATTTAAAAGCTGATTCTCTATCAAGCCCGCGTTTTTCATTTAAATGATCGAAAAAGATACCGCCCACGCCACGTGTCTCATTCCTGTGTTTTAAATAAAAATAGTCGTCTGCCCATTTTTTGAATTCTGGATAAAATGCTGGATTGTGTTTATCGCAAGCATCTTTTAATTTTTGGTGGAAATAGCAAGCATCTTCTTCAACTACGTAATGTGGGGTGAGGTCAATGCCCCCGCCAAACCACCAGGTTTGTGCTTGCTGCTTGTTGTTTGAGGATTGGTCGGTCGTTTGGAAGTAACGGACGTTCATGTGGATGATGGGTACCATCGGACTGACAGGGTGGAGCACAATGGATACGCCGGTAGCAAAAAAATCGCAGGGAGATAATCCGAGTTTTTCAGAAATATTGACAGGCATTTTACCATGAACTGCGCTGAAATTAACGCCACCTTTTTCAATGACTTTCCCGTGGATGACTCGGCTCCGTCCGCCGCCGCCGCCTTCTCTTTGCCAGATGTCTTCCTGAAATTTTCCCTGATCATCCATTGATTCCAACGCATTACAAATGCGGTCTTGCAAACCACGAAACCACGTTGCGATTTGTTCTTTTTTTATATCCATTTTATCCTAAAAATTTAGCCCTTGCTGCTTCTACTACTTTTTTTGCATTGCCAATAAACACCTCCTCACCATCAACAATTACTGGCCTTTTCAAAAAAGTATATTCTTCCAAGATGTATTTGCGGTAATCTTTTTCACCAAGTTCTTTTTCGTGCAAGGTCCATGCCCGGAATTTCATGGAGCGGCGACTAAAAAGTGCTTCATACGACCCTGCTTTTTCTTTCAAAAAATCGAGTTCTTTTGCTGAAATGTTTTTTTCTTTCAGGTTTTGGTGTTCAAAATCGGTGAGGCCACCCAGTTCTTTGATGATTCGTTGACAAGTGTTGCAAGTGGACAAATGGAAAACTTTTTTCATGATTTTTTCAATTTCGCTCATGTTCCGTAATTGCTGATTTGATTTCCGAAATTTCAGCTACTTTGAAAAAAGGCCATTGCGCACGCCGTAGTGCAGCCCACGGGCAATTTCGGAAATCTCACTGGGAAGCAACTAGCAAGATTTCCGAAATTCGCCCTGAAGTTAACTTGTGGGCCAGGCTTGGATACCGCCCAAGGCTATCTGAAATTTCGGAAATCAGCGCATCGGGAACATGAGCGTTCAATTTTGCCGCAATGTAAATCAATTTTGTCATCATTCTCCAACAAACCCTACTTTAGCAAAATTATGTAATAGTGAGCAGAGGGCAGAGGGCAGTGAGCAGTGAGCAGTAGGCAGTAGGCAGTGAGCAGTAAGCAGTGAGCAGTAAGCAGTAACTCCGAACCAAAAACCAATTTCCAAATAATTCAACGAATTTATGAATCAACCAATATTGCCTTCCGAACTAATCCTCAATCCTGACGGGAGCATTTACCACCTCAATTTGCGCCCAGAGCATATTGGTGACACCATCATATTGGTTGGCGATCCTGATCGGGTGCCAAAGGTCTCCCGTTATTTCGACAAAATAGAATTCAAAACCCAAAAACGGGAGTTCGTGACCCATACTGGTTGGGTTGGCAACAAGCGGCTCACTGTCATTTCAACAGGCATCGGCACCGATAACATTGATATTGTATTGAATGAGGTTGATGCCCTTGTAAACGTTGATCTTCAGACCCGGATGATCCGTGAAAAAAAGACTGCGTTGAGTTTTATCCGTATCGGTACATCGGGTGCGCTGGCGAACCATATCCCTATTGATGGACAGGTTGTTTCGGCATATGGAATAGGATTGGACAACTTACTTTCTTATTATCATTTTGAACCAAATGAAGAGGAAAAAGCGCTGGCCGATGCGTTTTATACTTTTTCAAAAAAGCAGCATTTACCTTTTCGTTCCACTGTGGCCATGGCCGATTCAGAGTTGGTGGTACAATTAGAGAAAATTATGTTGAAAGGCATAACCCTTTCTTGTCCAGGGTTTTATGGGCCACAGGGTAGGGTGATCCGTTTAAAGAGCAAAATCACTGCTGATTTTTTTGAGGAAACAAGCAATTTCAAATTTAATGGGTTGCACCTGGCAAATTTTGAAATGGAGACCTCGGCCATCTGTGGCATGGCCAGGATGCTTGGACACCGGGCTGTCTCGACCAACGCCATCGTCGCCAACCGCATCACGAATGAATTTTCCAGCGATCCAGCTAAAACGGTGGATGGGTTGATAAGGAATGTTTTGGGGAAGTTGTGTGAGGTTTAATGGCTGGGTGAAATAAACTCTCCAATTCTATATTTCATACTAGTCAGGGTTGTAGCTTTACTGCTAGAACTAAAGGTTTATTTCCAATTTCAAAATTTCAAACACATGTCTCAACCCATTTCCAAGCTGGTCTCCAGAATGAACGAAAGTGCCACTATCAAAATGGCACAACTGGCACGTGATCTCAGTTCACAGGGTGTCAATGTGATCAGCTTGACGCTTGGTGAACCGGATTTTGATACCCCCGACCATATTAAAGAAGCTGCAAAACAGGCCCTCGACGATGGCTATACTAAATATACCCCAGTACCTGGATTGGTAGAATTAAGGGAAGCGATAGTCCGTAAGTTCAAAAGGGACAATGGGCTTGATTTTGCGATGAACCAGATCGTTGTGTCCAATGGCGCAAAGCAAAGCATCGCGAATGTCTGCCTCAGCATGCTTGATGAGGGAGATGAGGTGATTTTGTTTGCGCCTTACTGGGTTTCTTATGAAGAGATTGTGAAAATGACAGGTGCTATGCCGGTGCCGGTGTTGGCCGGCGTTGAACAGGACTTCAAAGTAACCCCTGAACAAGTGCGGGAAGCTATTACCGAACGCACCAAAATGATCATTTTTTCTTCTCCCTGCAACCCAAGCGGCTCAGTATATAGCCAACAGGAACTGGAAGAAATAGCTGCGGTGGTTGCGCCTCACGAGCAAGTATATATCGTTTCTGATGAAATATATGAGTACATCAATTTTACTGGCAAACATGCCAGCATTGGTACGGTGGAAAGTGTTAGGGAAAGGGTTGTCACTGTTAATGGTTTTGCGAAAGGATTTGCAATGACGGGCTGGCGCTTGGGTTATATGGGGGCACCAAAATTCATTGCGGCGGCCTGCTCCAAATTACAGGGGCAGTTTACTTCCGGGGCCAATGCCTTTGGCCAGAAAGCTGCTGCTTATGCCCTCGACGCAGATTTGGCACCGACTTATAAAATGCGGGACGAATTCCTAAAACGGCGTGATTTGATTATTAGCCTGTTGAAAGAAATCCCCGGATTTAAAGTTAATGTGCCGGAAGGCGCGTTTTATATGTTCCCTGACATTAGTTATTATTTTGGCAAAAGTGTTGGCGACAGGATTATTAATGATAGCACCGATTTTTGCGAATACTTGCTCACGGTCGGCCACGTCGGTACGGTCGGCGGCGATGCCTTTGGCGAGCCAAATTGTATGCGGATCTCCTATGCCGCTTCCGAGGAAGACCTGCGCACTGCTGTTGAGCGGATCAAAAATGCGGTGGCGGAGTTGAAATAGGATTGTCTTCGTGGCAACCTCAAGGAAGTTCCAAACTTCCTTGAGGTTTCGCACATTGAAGCAGTGTCTCCTGTTCAACGTACAATCGTCACGCCTCCTTCCCTGAAAATGTCTATTTCACGCCCACCACATAGTTCGACTTTTGCTTTCAAATACCAGACATAAACGGAAGGTTGTTTTTGCACCTCCTTGTACATGCCATTCCAGCCTTCCTCCAAATTAGTTGTGCCAAACATCATGTCGCCCCATCGGTCGAACACCCTGAACTCAAAAGAATTTACCTTGAAATCAACGCCTGGGAAGACTCTAAACAAGTCGTTGATGCCGTCGTAGTTTGGCGAAAAACTATTGGGTACAAAGAAAAAACTGTTTGTGGACCGATCGTCCTCCCAGGAAACATTCATGGTAAACTCCTGCACCTCGCAGCCATCCCCTATCTGCAAGAAGTAGTTGCCGGAGTTTTCCACCAACATCCACGGGGCGGTAGAGCCGTCAGGCCATTGCCAATTAAGGTCAAACAAATTCCCCGATACGACAGTTGGCCGCAGGATGACGGAGGTCTGGTCACAGCTCAGTTCCATGTCCTCCACCAATATTTCCAGCGGCTCTTTTTGGGGGATGTCAATGGTTTCTTCAAGAATACAACCGTTTGCATCGCTGACCTCCACCAAATGCAGGCCACTCGGAAGGTCAGTAAAAACAGGGTCTCCCTGATAATTTCCACCATTAAGGGCATATTGAAATGGCGCCGTGCCATTTTGCATGGACACTTGTACCGTGCCATCCAGGGCATTCGAACAAGCTTCGGTGGTCGATAAGTCAAAAGCCACCGCAGGAAAGGCTGTCACGCTGACCGTCACGACTGAGTCGCAGCCATTGGCCGCATTGAACACAAACTCCTGCGTGTCGCCCGCTACGATTTGTATTCCATTATAGGTTGTAACTGAGCCTTCGCAAGCAGAAAAGGCCACCGTAGTGGTGAGGGCTGGAGCGAGTGATGTTTGGATGACCACTAGGCTGTCGCAGCCGAATTGGTTGGTCATCACGAATTCCACTGTTCCAGTATCCTGTGTTGAGCAAGCATCTAGCTGCACAAAATTATAATCGGACTGCAGTTGCGTCAATGTCCATTGGTCGGTAGCAGTGCAGCCGTTCGCATCGCTCACCGTTACCGAATAGATACCTCCTTGACCTACAGTAATGGTGGGTGTCGTTTCTCCCGTGTTCCAAAGGTATTGGACAAAACTGCCGGGAGCCACCAGTTCGGTATCATCGCCTTCGCAAATGGCCGTGGCGCCAGCAATAGTGACCACAGGTGCTTCGGGCAAGATGATGTCCAGGGTTGCCACTCCCGTGCAGCCGTTGGCATCGCTCACCGTTACCGTATAAAGGCCATTGGTAGCGATGACAATATTTGTACTGCTCGAACCTGTTGACCATTGATAGGTGGCAAAGCCAGGTCCCGCATCGAGTGTGGAAGTGCCGTCGCAATCTTCCAGGGAGGAGGTAATGTCTGGTGAAAGGGAGTCCGAAACACCGAGTTCAAGTTCATCTGTGGCGGTACAGCCGTTGCTGTCAGTCACAGTCACTCCGTAAATGCCCGCAGAGGCGACCGTGATCGTTGGTGTTGTTTCTCCTGTATTCCATTCGATTTGTGGAAAATTATCTGGCACAGAAAATTGCGTACTGCTGCCCGTGCAAATGGAATTGGCCCCTAAAATGTCCACCAAAGGAGGAGCGGGCAGGTTGACCATCAGGGAAGTCTCGCCCGAACAGCCCGAAGCGTCGCTCACTGTCACGGCATAAAGGCCATTGGCATTTACTGTAATATTGGGCTCCGTTTCGCCATTTGACCAAAAGAAATTGGTGAACCCTGCCCCTGCGCTGAGGGTGGCCGTGCCGTTGCAGGAAACGTCCGTCGTGGTGATGACGGGAGAAAGGGAAGTCCCGGTCAGCAACTCGTGTGTGCCGGAAGCAGTACAGCCGTTGGCGTCGCTCACTTCTACGGTGTATGTTCCTGATTGTGAAACAGTTATGCTGTTGGTTGTCTCACCCGTGTTCCATATTATTTGAGTAAAATTGCCGCTCACGTTCAATTCGGTTTCACTTCCGGTGCAAATAGAAGCTGCGCCGTTGATGACGGCGGCGGGTGCTGCAAAATACTCGAAAGGCTGGCTGTCTGTGGCGGTGCACCCGTTGGCATCGGACACTTCCACCGTGTATGTTCCTGTTTGTGAAACGGCTATACTGCTTGTGGTAGCCCCGTTCGACCAATTGTACGAAACAAAACCGAGGTCGGCGGCCAGCGTGGCCATTTCACTCTCACAAGCTGATGCCGGACCGCTGATGCTGACCTGGGGAGGCACGGGAATATCCACGGCCAATTGTGCCGTACCCGAGCAGCCTGAGCCATCGCTCACGGTCACGATATAATTGCCATTGGCAGTCACTGTGATGTTCTGGCCTGTTCCGCCATTTGACCAAAGATAGGTCGAGTAGCCACCACCAGCATCAAGGGTGGCTGTGCCGTCGCAAGCTGGAGTGGCCTCGGTGATGACCGGGCTGAGGGAATCGCCTGTTTCCAGTTCGTGTACGTCATCGTTGGTGCAGCCATTTGCATCGGTCACTTCTACCGTGTACACTCCCGCTTGTGAAACGGTTATGCTGCTCGTTGTCTCTCCCGTGTTCCAGTTTATTTGGCTAAAACTTCCCGACACCTCCAAGCTCGTACTACTCCCTGTACATATTGATAAAGGTCCTTCAATCAGTACCGTTGGTAGCGGGTAATTGTCAAAAGCAAAACTGGCCTCGGCGGTGCAGCCGTTGATATCGGTAGCCACGACGCTGTAAGTTCCGGGTTGTGAGACATCGGTGCTGGTTGCCGTTTCACCATTCGACCAACTGTACGAAACGAAACCAGGGCCTGCGGTCAACGTACCCATTTCACCCTCGCATACTGCCGTCGGGCCAGCTATGCCGACCGTTGGAGGGGCTGGTATGCTGACGGTCACGGCATCCTCACCGGTACAGCCTGCCCCATTGGTGACTGTCACTGAGTAAGCCCCATTGGCGCTTACGGTTATGGTAGTTCCAGTTCCGCCATTTGACCATAAATAAGTAACGAATCCACTCCCTGCATCGAGGGTGGCTGTGCCGATGCACGATATGGCCGGGGTGGCGATGACCGGGGTGGGGGATGTTGCAATTTGCAGTTCTTGTTCATTGTTGGCCGTACAGCCGTTGGCATCCGTTATCGTTACCTGGTAGGTGCCTGCCTGCGTCACAGTAATATTTGTAGTGGTGTCGCCCGTGCTCCAAGCTATTTGGGAAAAACCGCCTGGCACAGAGAAGCTTCCACTCGTGCCACTACAGATAGAAGCAGGGCCTTCGATGGCCACCGATGGCAGGGCAAATTCTTCCAACACCCAATCATCCGTGGCGGTACAACCCAGCGTGTCTGTCACCGTTACATCGTAAGTGCCTGGTTGGGAGACGGTTATGTTTTGTGTTTCGTCGCCATTTGACCAAACCATTTGTGGAAAGGACTGTGCAAGCCCAAGGGTTGCCGATGTGCCTTCGCAAAATCCTGGAGGGCCTGTGACCTCTGGTTCCGGAGAAGGGTTGGCAGCCACTGGTTGGGTGGAAGTTGCGGTACAGCCGTTGTCGTCTGTCACCGTTACTTCATACGTGCCTGGCTGCGAAACGGAAATCACCGCAGTTGTATCGCCCCCTGTCCACAAGTATTCTCCAAATCCGCTACTGGCTTCCAGTTCGCCCGATGCCCCGGTGCATAAGCCTGTTGTCCCGGTGATGGAGACTTCAGGGGCGACGGGAATGTTGATGACTTCGGCAACCGTGTCTGCACAGCCTGAAGAATCGGTCACGATCACCGAGTAATTGCCACTGTTCTGGACGATTATGGCAGTTGTCGTATCGCCATTCGACCACAGATAAGTACCTCCTCCTCCGGCGTTCAAGGTCATTGATCCGTCGCATTCATAAGTTGCTGGCGCAATGGTGGCCGTCGGGCCAGTTGACAGATTCACTTCCAGGTTTGTATTTGTAGTACATCCAAAAACATTGCTGACCGTCACGATGTAGTTGCCGGATTGGCTCACTGTGATGGTGGGAGTTGTTTCGCCATTTGACCATTCGTAAGTCGGGTAAGGGCCGTTGTTCACTGTCAGTTCAATCGGACTGCCTTCACAGGATGCGGCGGGTTGGGGGATAACCGGTTCGGGTAATGGGGAAGGCAGGATCAAATGTTCCCCTTGTGTGGTGCAGCCGTTCACGTCCGTTACGGTGACAGAGTACAATCCGGGTGTATTTACAATGACGGACTGTGTGGTTTCATTGGTTGACCAGGCGTATTCCTGAAAACTAGGGAGTACTGTCATTTCTACCTCTTCCTGTCCCTCGCAGAGATCTGCTTCCCCGTTGATGGCGGGCGAGGTCACTGAGTACACACCGATAGACACGGATGCGATGTCGGTGCAGCCATTGAAATCGGTTACCGTCACTTGGTAGCTTTCTCCCGGAAAGCCCACAAAGCTTGGCGTTGTTTGTCCTGTGCTCCAACTGAACGAAACATAATCAGACTGGTTGATCACCTGAACCGTCCCATCGCCCTCGGGACATAGGAATGGAGGGGCATCGAGGTTGGGCGGGATGATGGGGAACGGCAATATTTCAACTACGTCCACCCCCGAACATCCAAAATTGTCGGTGACAGTAACACTGTAAATGCCTGGGCCATTGATCGTAATCTGAGGCGACGACTGCCCGCCTGGTGACCATTCGTACAAATTGTAAGGTCCGCCCAACACTTCGAGGATGCCTATATTGTCGGGGCACAGGTTAGCGGGTCCGCTTATTTCAGGTTCGGGTAAAGGGATAAAATTTGGTTCGACTTCTAAAACCTTGGTGCAGCCCGTGGGCGTATTGGTTACCGTTACAGTATAAAGGCCACCCGTGCTGACCGTGATCGGGTTGACCGTTTCACCATTTGACCATAAATAAGTGTAATTTCCACCAAAAGAAACATTTACTTGCAACTGGATAGTCCCCTGTCCTTCACAGGCAGGCCCCCCAAAAGCGAATATGGAGGCGTTCCAAAAGACGGGTTTGATGTGGATGGTATTTGAAAAGGCTACGCAGCCGTTTGCGTCAGTGACCATTAAGTTAACAGAAAACCAACTGTTAAGTGGTGCCACCGCCGTTTCTGTAGGATCAGTGCCCCCAGTTGACCAACTGTATGTGTATGGCCCAGTTCCTCCTGTCACGGTGGAGGTTATGGTCACGGTGTCTCCAGGGCAGTAAGTTTCTTCTGCCGGGGATGTAATGCTGACAAAAAATCCTTGACATTGTCCATAAACGTCAGCGGATTGTAGCCCCAGTATGAGTGCCAAAGCGATAAAGCAGTACCATGGTTTCTTTGAAGAGACTTTTTTAGTAAATATTCGATTCATAACAATTGAGTTGATTTTTTAACAATGATTCGATGATGATTTAGGGCGTAAGGCTTGTTTGGAGACCCTGTCAAAAAGTGCATGCTTTTAGAAAATAATGATCCGCTCACTGAATACTTGGCCAGACTGTCCTACCTGGATCAAGTAGACGCCTGGCACATAACCTATTAGGTCTAGGTGAAATGACTGCGCCCCGCTCAATTCCCGGCGGAGCAATTCCCTCCCGCCAGTATCGAACAGGCGCAACAGGCCGTTTTCAATTGATCTGTTTTTTATATTTATTAAAACCTGTCCATCAGAGGGATTGGGAAAAATTTCAATACCCGGTGGGTGTTCATTTTCTTTTGTGGCAGTGACTGAGACCTCCACCGGAACCCGCTCGGAAATGCACTCGAAACCTTGTCCCCTGACCTGCCAATCGTAGAAATAGTAATAGTACCCATCGCCAAAACCGGAAGTGGTGATTTGGCCGACATCGCCAATGAGGTAGGGGAATTCCAGTAGCCCTTCGTTCCTGAAAAGATTGCCCAGTGGGCAGTGGAGTGAAAAATTCCCGGCAGGGATTTCGAAATCCAAATCCAGCACGTTCCAGCCAGTTTGCACTTGAAACTGTTTGACTGCTAATAGGGTGTCGGGCGAAAACAACTGTACAAAACGTACGCCCTCGGGAGCGCCTAGTGGTAGGTAAACGTTGACAGATAAGAGGGTGAAAGGTTCCCACGCCTCAAAAAATAAGTAGCCAGTTTGGGTGGAAAGGCCGCCCTGCCCTGCGGCGTCGGATTTGCCTCCTGATTGGACTTCACTAGGATAGAAATGATGGCTTTCAACGAAATACACCTCGTTACCGTCGAGCCCCGGCGTTTGAAAGTTAGGGCCGACGTGCAATAGATTGCCCCCAGATGCCGCATCGTACCAATGGCAGTTTGCCCCTTCGGCAGTGATCAAAACAGAATCGCCTTGGCCGATGGTGATAGCCGTGGCTTCAGGGGCGGTCGATGGTAGTATGTTTACCTCAAAAGGCTGGGATTCCAGCTTTCCCAAGGTGCATTTCGCATCTATTGACACTTTGTAACTTCCTGATTTTAATACATTTATACTTTGATTTTCTTCACCTGTTGACCACATTGGATTCTGACCGTTTTCGATTGACAAAATGACCGTGTCCCCTTTGCATTGACGGTGGCTGGGATTGGCCGTGATCGTGGGCGGCTCATCTTCTGCCATTATTATTTCGATGAAATTGGAAAGCGAAACGCACCCATTGTTGTCCGTCAGTGAATAAAAGTACCTTCCAGGCTGGCTGACCTGAAGAATCGGTTCTGTGCTTCCATCCGACCAAAAATAATTGGCAAAACCTACTGGGGCTTCCAATTGGATGGTATCGCCTGGGCACAGTTCGTATTGTTCGTTTTCAAAAAAAGAAAAGGGTAACACACAGTCGGCTTCGGGCACGAGATAAGTGGTGTCGGCTGACAGTCCCATCACGGTCGTGGTGATGCCAGAAGGCCATTTGATGGTCATGGAATCCACGTCGGTATGTTGCCCCAACCCAAAATGGATGGTCAAAGACCCCATCGGGCTAAAGCTCTGTCCTGAGCGTACCTCTCTCGACTGCACACCCCAGGAACCATATATTTCTACCCTCGCCCCGATGCCGTTGCGGTTGCCCGCAAGGCCGAACGGGTTCACTTTGAACCAATGGTTTTCAACGTTGCCTTGGTTTATCCAGAACAGGCCATTGGTCAATACATCGAGGAAACCGTCGTTGTTGAAATCACCGATGGCGCCTGGTGTTATGGGTGCATCCTGGGCGGTAAAAGTCAGGTCACCGTTGCCGAGATAGAGTTCTTTGTCGAGTTCCGAGAAAATGTCAATGAAACCATCGTTGTTGAAATCGGCAGCCGCATTTTCCCAGGCTCCGAGGTCGTTGGCATCAATGCCGGAACTGGCCGTCACATCTGTGAATGTCCCATTGCCGATGTTCCTAAAAAGTAGGTTTTGGTTGTCGTGGTTGACGATGAAGGCATCAAAGTCGCCGTCGTTGTCGAAGTCTTCGAATACGGTGCTCCACGATTGGGAATTGTCGGCCAGGCCTGCTGCCGTCGCTATTTCAGAATAGGTGCCATCGCCGTTGTTTTGGTACAGTAGGTTAGTACGGGCTATATTGCCGGGCGCAGCGCCCCCGAGGCATTTGGAGATGTAGAGGTCAATGTCCCGGTCGTTGTCGAAGTCCGTCCAGATGGCAGCATAGTTGCCGGGGAGGTCTATCGTGTTTATCAAAGTATAATCGGGTACCATGCCTCCCGTGCCGTCATTTCTGAACGGGATGGACTGGCCAATGTCGTGGCAGACAAAAGCGTCAAGGTGCCCATCGTTGTCAATGTCGGCCATTGTGGAGCGTTGGCTGAAAATGGAAACGGGCATCACCGTTTCGAAATATGACGCTATCGATTGGTTGTATTTGACAAAGGAAACCGATGTGCCGTTCCCAAACAGCAAGTCGTTGAACCCGTCGTTGTCTAGGTCGCCAGCGCAGATGCTCCAACTGGGCGGGGATTGCACAGGGGTTGCGAAAAACTGCTGCGTAAACGAACCGTCTTTTTGCTGGTAATCAATATAGATGCCTTTGTTGCCCACCCGCACTACATCGTCGAGGAAATCGCCGTTCATATCCACTGCACAATCACTATACGAAGTAAAACCTGAGACGGGATTGAGCAAGCCACTCTCTGCGCTAAAATTCACTGCTTGTCCAACCATCAAAAAAGTGCATGGCATGAAAAATAAAAGAAGGCTGTATTTAATAGGTATAGGAGGACACATATTATTATAGTGATTAGTCTCTTTTATTATTAGTAATTTGTAACATGATATTTTGTAAATGAGTGCTCGCAAAAACAAATGATTATCGATCATTTACATTTATCCTTATTGGTCAAAAGGAGCAGTATTTTTTTATAAAACAGTTGTTATATATTCGTCGGATTTTGCAATTTCATTTCATTTCTTTGATAAATATATAAGTCTGTCCATTCGTTCATCCCATCGAGATTGCTGAACTGGAATAAAAGAATGCTAAAAGAGAAAGTCTTGTGATTAATTGATGTAAATGCACAAAATTCGGCTGAATATCCTGTATTTAAAGGTGTTTTAACTGTATTGGTGTATGTGTGCGGCACTGCTGATTCGGACTATTATTATCCCTGTTCAGGTGTTTACTTTTTACTAATTAATATTTTCTAATTAATATTGAAGCCAGAAAATTAATTACAGTTCTTTCTTTGTTTCCTATTATAATAGTGATAAAATTTACATCAATTTAATTCGATTGGAGTTTCGATATATCCTGAATAAAATTATCAATAACTATTTTTTTAACTAAATTTGCTTTTGAAAAGAGGCCCCTTCGCTGTATGGTGAGGGGTCTATTTTTTTTGGTATTCCTTATTGTTTTTTTGCTTTGTGTCTTAATTAAATTTTGGACTCAGGTTTAAATTAGGGCAAACGCATCAAAGTATTGTTAGAAAAGTCGAGTATTGAAAATCAGGCGTTTATGAAAAAAATATTTATTAAATTGATTTTATTTCACTTCGTAAATTCCTGATTATTAGCACTCGTAAATTTTGGTGCGTTTGCCCTAGGTTTAAATTAGTTCAGTATTTTAGGGAGTTGTTTTTTGTATAGTAAGGTAAAATAAATGAGCATAGCATAACTTAGCTCGACTTTAGCCATTTTCAAATGGCTAAAGTCGAGCTAAGTAGTCGGACACAATTACTTAACATTTTTGGCGGCTTCTTTTCAGCGATGACTGCGTTAAATAAAGGAACCGTAGCATACAGCTATGCTTAATTTTTTTGTCTTGTCCTCATTAAAAACAAACTCGCCAAAATATCAACATAAATATGCCCGACTACTTTTCTGATTTTTTTAACATAGCGAATACAGAAAAGGCGACCGACAAAAACGGGATTCATTCGGGCACGACTATTTATCCTCCTCACTTTTTTTATTACACTTTATTATTTTAATTTGCCAGGAAGCGGTACCTGGACTTTTGACGAATGGAATTATCCAGAACCGGGAACTTATTCTTTGATCGTTATTAAAAAAAATATGACTTCCACCATCAATTGGGGCATTCTCGCCCCAGGGCGCATCGCCCACAAATTTGCAAATGACCTCAATCTTGTGAAAAATGCCCGCCTCCATGCTGTCGCTTCCCGCTCATTGGAACGGGCACAGGATTTCGCAAAAAAATATGGAGCCAACCATGCTTTTGGGAGTTATGAAGAGTTGGCAGGCTGCCCTGATCTCGATGTGGTTTATGTTGCCTCGCCCCATTCTGGTCATATGGAACATTCTATATTTTTATTGGAAAATAAAATACCCGTGCTGTGCGAAAAGCCATTGGCCATCAATTCAAAGCAAGTGCATAAAATAGTTTCGGCTGCCCGTGCGAACGATACTTTTTTGATGGAGGCTATCTGGACTCGGTTTATTCCTGTTTTTGATAAAATAATTGAAATGGTAGGAAGCGGAATGATCGGTGAATTGAATACCATCAGGGCAGACTTTGGATTCAAAGCGAATTTCGATCCGGCAGGGAGGGTGTTTGACCTGGCGCTTGGCGGCGGCTCTTTGCTCGATGTTGGGTTGTACCCAGTATATGCCGCAACGCAGTTTTTTGGTAAACCTGAAGAAGTGAAAGCCGTGGCGATAAAGGGATCTACAGGCACCGATGATAGTTGCGCGATGCTGCTCCGTTATGCTGGCAACAAGTTGGCAATCCTTGATTCTTCCGTTGTAAACCTTACTGATACCGTCGCTGTGCTGCATGGTGAAAAGGGGAATATCCATATTCATGGCCGCTTCCATGAAGGCGAGCGAGCTACAGTTTCTATATTTGGGAAAAAAGAACAAGAAATATACCTCCCTAAAACAGGGCATGGCTATTCCCATGAAATATTGGCTGTGAATGATTGTTTGGTACGGGGTAAAAAGGAGTGCGAAAAACTCCCACTTGATTTTAGTATTTTTATGATGCAAAACCTCGATGCCGTGCGAAAAGAGGCAGGTATTTTTTATCCTGATTTTGATTAAAAATCATCAGAAAATTTTGTGGGAATTTTGCCACAAAGAAACCTAACAATTATGAAATTCATTTCTATTTTACCTGTCCTGTTCCTAACGGCCATTCACCTCTGTGCTCAGGTTGACCTGACAACTTCTAATCTGCCTATTTTGATTATTGAAACAGAAAATGGAATAGACATTCCAGATGAACCAAAAATTGACGCTCAGCTTGGCATCATTTGGAATGGTGACGGCGAGATCAATAGCATGGACGACCCATTCAATAATTATGATGGTAAAATCGCGATCGAAAAACGGGGCGCCAGTTCGCAGGCCATCTTCCCAAAGGTTGGGTATGCGTTTGAAACAAGAAACGATGACGACTCCAACAACAATGTCTCATTGTTGGGTTTTCCTGATGAAAATGACTGGGTGTTGCACGGGCCTTATAGTGATAAAAGTTTGATACGCAATGCATTGTCTTATATTTTGGCAGGAAGGATCATGGAGTATGCACCGAGAGTAAAGTTTTGTGAGGTGGTATTGAATGGCGATTATATTGGCGTTTACTTATTTACTGAAAAAATAAAACGGGATGCTGACAGGGTAAATATCAGTTCCCTGAACCCAGAAGAAAATGCAGGCGATGAATTGACCGGAGGATATATATTGAAGTTTGACAAAAACCAAGGGGTGGGTTTTGATGGTTTTTATTCGCAATATCCAGCTATGCCAGGTGGAGTCATTGGCACTTTTTTCCAATACCATTATCCTAAGTTTGATGAAATATCTTCGCAGCAAAAAACATACATTCAAAACTATATTTCAGAATTGGAAGATGTATTACAATCGCCTCAGTTTGCCGACGAACAAGATGGCTATCGGAAGTATCTTGATATGCCTTCTTTTTATCAATATCTTTTTATACAAGAGATCGGGAGGAATGTGGACGGCTACCGTTTGAGTACGTATTTTTATAAAGACAAGGACAGTGTGAACGGCAAATTAAAATTTGGGCCGATATGGGATTTTAACCTTGCCTTTGGCAATGTTGACTATTGCATCGGATCAGGTTCTGAGGGTTGGGCAAAAGATTTTAATGATGTTTGTCCTGGCGATTTTTGGGTCGTACATTTTTGGTGGAGCAGGCTTTGGCAAGATCCATTATTTAAGCAAGAATTGAAAGAATATTGGCAGGATTTGCGAACAGCTGAACTATCGGACGATAGTGTGTTCCAGATAATTGATAGCCTGGGAAGCCTCCTTGAAGAACCAGCTCAACGCAATTTTGAACGGTGGCCAGTGCTCGATCAATATGTTTGGCCAAATGGTTTTGTAGGTGGTACTTATGAGTTGGAACTGGATTATTTGCAGAACTGGACAACTGATCGACTGGCCTGGTTGGATGAAAATATGGAATTGTTGAGCAGCATAGACTCCGTGCCCTCCGAACCAGTAAACCCAACCGTACAACCGAACCCTTTCTCTGGCCAGGTAACATTTAAATATGATTGCCCAAACAACGAAAATGTGAGAATAGAAATTTACGATGTTCAGGGACGGTTTGTGGAAGAGCTGGTGGATCCGGAAACGGGCATCGGTCTTCGGGCATTGGATTGGAAGACTAATATTCCAAATGGAATATATTTCTATAAAATAAAATTTAGCAGCGGAAAAACAGCGGTAGGGAAATTGGTTAGGAATGGGTCGTGAATTTAGGGTGTAACTTCAAGTTACACCCTAAATTATGCACCAACAAAAAAAGGGCATCCCGCAGGACGCCCTCATGTTATGGCTATTTTCACTACTTAATTACTATGGTTGGTGACATCATTTGATAAACGCATACGTCTTGTTATCTGCACCGAAAAAATCATTGATGTCGCTGGTTTTCATCACCTGTTCAAGTATCAACCCGTGGTCATCAACTTGAGTGATTCGGATGACTTTGGTTGATTTTATATTCTCATTACATTTTTTGTCGGCAACATGCAAGAGCAGGTATTGGCAATCTTTTGAAACCTCCCAAACACCGGTTTCTTGATGATTGACCTTTGTACTCCCAAAATCACAGGTAAAAGTTCCATCGGCAGAAAATTGATAGTTAAAATAAGAACCAGCTTTTATCTTTTTGTTTTCTTGATTTTCAAAAACACTTACATTGGTCCATTCACCTACCATATATGCTTTTGTGAGATTTGATTTGATACTTGCCCTAAGTGGCTGGTAGTCAAACTCTAAAGTTTCATTATAGACTACATCAGTCAAGATTAATCCTTCACAGGTCTGGTTAATGCTCAATAGCTTTTCACTTCCAGATGGCTCAGATAATATGAGGAAAGACTGTGAATCAAATTCATCAATCCTCCAAAAAATAGAATTATAGGATTTGTGACCATCCAGGTCGGTATTTAGTATTTGCAACAGCCCTTCGGTGGTAAACTGATATGTTTTTTCACTACCATTTTTATTTGTAGTCGTCCAAACACCATTCACGAAATCGTGCTCTATCAGTTTGGTGGTAGATAACCCCGTCAGAACTTTTGGTGAATAATCGCGGCATTTGGTTATATCAAAACCAACACCATCGTGTGCTGATAAAAAGGTAGCGGCTGCCATTAGCAGAGCGAACAATGCAGAAGTTTTCATGATACATTTTTATTTAAGAATCCTTCAGAGAATATGGAAGATGTATTGGTTGACGTTTTGAAATTTGGTTTTTTTTGGAGCGGCGATGGGGCAGCCAGTTTTTTTTATTTATATACGATTTACAGTCAGGTAAAATTTATCTGGCTGCCCACAGCCTGTATTATTTCGGATGATTTCTTGACGGCAACGACACAAAGAACTGATTAGGGTTGCCTCTTGCCAAATTGAATCCGTAGTTCGTAGGCAGATTCTCGACGAATGACAGTTTTTGAGGCAAAAACGAATTTCCTTTTATCAATTGTCAACATTGGTTCGATGGATTGCTGTAATTCTTAGTTACATTTTACTTGTTTAAGGATGTGGCATAAATTCTGATCTTTAAACTTAATTACACGCATTATCTGAATTACATTTGGCATTCATTTCCCTCTGTATTCCAGAAAAATAAATACCGAAATCCTGTAATCCCTCTTAGCGTTGTTGCAAGTTGGCACTTTGTTTCTATATGCCTAGCAAAGCAGCCAATACTTGCTGAACATATAAAAATTTGCAAATGATCCTGCAAGACACACCCAGTTTCGTTCATAAATATTTAATTGTCAGTCGTTTATTCATTACGTTATTTTTATGTATCATTTTGGTCAGTTGCAACACTGATGATTTCAATGACCTCAGCAATGCAACTTTAGTACAGGAAGGAGCATTTGCATTTCCGATCGGGAAATTGGATTTCACCCTCGCCGATATACTGGAAAATGATACCACCCTTACCATCGATAATGATAATGCCATCCGGTTGGTTTATCGGGAAGATGACCTTTTCAGATTGGAAGCAGCTGATATTTTGGACGACCTGACTGGAGAGCTTAATGAAGTTTTTGTGGAAAATTCAAAAATTGGCAATGTCGAAATAGATGATGCTTCACAAGAATCCGATGTGCTCTTCAGTTCCATCCTTGATGATTTCAACGACCAGGCCCTGGCAAATTATATCAGTCAAAACAATGGCTCATTGGCAGCTATTCCCGCGTTTGAAGAAAACATCTTATCGGAAGAAGATCTCCCAGCATTCAATGACTATACATCCCTCGGCATCGAAAATGGCGCAATGTTCCTGTCCATCACCAATAATTTCTTTTTTGACATTGAAGGTTTCTCAATTGAAATAATTGACATTGGCAACAATCAAACGGTGGGTACATTCAGCTTCGCCTACCTTGCTATGGGCGCAACCGAGACCAGTCAGATAGATTTGTCTGGTAAGGATATCAGCAATGAATTTAAGGTATTGATGAGTTCAATCAAAACTCCGGGAACGGGTGCATCCCAAGTTATTGTGGACTTGGATTCAAAACTTCACATCGTTTTTGAAGTTAAAAATATCAGCATCAATCAAGGCGTAGTCAACTTGCCAGCAGGGATTTTGGCAGAGGATAAATTGATCTTTGATTTCACAACAGATAATGGCGAACGCATCAAAAGCATCGTGCTTGATGATGCAGCGGTGACCTATGAAATCATGTCGGAAGTGGCAACGGATATTTTAGTGAAGCTTACTTTCCCTGATATTACCAGGAACAATGTGCCAGTGGAGCAGGAGCTGCTGGTAACACCAACAAGTACCACCAGCCCAGTAACGGGTTCGTTTGATTTCTCAAATACGGTCTGGCGGCTCGACAATGATGATGACCAACCATACAACCGAATTCGGGCAAATTATGAGGTGTTGTTGCCAAATGGTTCCAATGGCCAATTGGCGTTTTCATCGGAAGACGAGGTGAGTATCATGTTTTCATTGAGCCAGTTAGAAGTGTCGGAGGTAACGGGCTTTTTTGGTTTCCGACAGGAGCAATTAGATGAAAGTACCTATGATTTGGGTTTTGATTTCAGTTTGTTTTCAAATGGGAGCAGTCCCATTTTGTTTAGCGAACCAGAGATGCGGATCGAGATTAGCAACTCTTTTGGTATCCCATTGCAAGGTGAGTTTAATGCCACGGCCTTTGGCTTTTTTGGCGATGAAGCCAACTTGGACCCTCCGAAAGTGATCATCAATTATCCTGCAATGACAGAAATGGGACAGATCCGTGAGACGGATTTTGTGCTGAACAAGGTCAATTCAAATTTAGTAGAATTGCTTTCGGTATTTCCTTCTTATATCGTTTATTCTGGATCCACTACCATTAACCCCAACAACGAGCCTGACGAAGTCAATTTCATAACATCAAATAGTGCACTTTCGGCTTCAGTTGAATTTGATCTGCCATTTAAATTTCAGGCGCAACACCTTATATATAGGGATACAGGTCAATCCGTTGATTTGGAATTGGATGAGGGCGGTTTCACCATTGAAGACATTGACAGCGCTGAATTGAAGATTGTGTACGACAATGGTTTACCATTGAAATCAAACATCCGCATCATCACCCTTGATGTCGCGGGAAATGAAACTTTAGTGGTAGATAATATTGAATTCAGTGCTGCAAGTGTCGATGCCGACGGAAAAGTGCCCGCCAATGGCAGTATAAAAGAAGAGACATTTATACAATTGACAACTGAGCAAATAGAAGCGCTTGACGATGCCCACCAATATATTTATGAAATAATTTTCCAGACAGAAGACAACGAGCAAGTGCCGGTAGCCATGTATTCTGACTATCGCGTGGAAGTAGGGATCGGGATAAAGATGACGTTGAGTAAAAATTAGGTTTAGGTGTCGGACGCCTCCAAAGGCGTCCGACACCTTTTAGTCACAGTCGAACCACCTTTTCTATAAAATGATGCACACCTTCCTCGTCTGAGGCAATTATATAATAAACGCTGGGTACCACATCTTTCAAATCCATTTGAGCCATAGCTCCCGAAAAATCAAGAACTTGGGAACGGACAACCCTGCCATCTGCATGAAAGACTTTGGCCGTTAGGCTACCCGCATATTCATATTCAATATTCAAGATGTTAGCAGTTGGGTTTGGATATATTTTGACAGAGCGCTGTTCCAACTCATTGACGGAAGTAACGCCATCGTCCACCAAGCCATTGCAGTCATTGTCGAGACTGTCAAACACTTCCATCATAAATGGATTTATATCGGGATTGGTATCGTCACAATCAAACCCATTTAATACAAATCCCAGATTGGGATCAAGCGCACCACAAGAATCAATGGTGATAGCTGGATCGCCAAACAAATCCCCATCGCTATCGAGGTAATAAGTAAAAACTGTCAAGCCATCATCAGCTATTCCGTTGCAGTCATTGTCAACGCCATCGCAGGATTCAGTCATGTCAGGATGGATGGATGGGTCGAGGTCATTGCAATCCAAAGCATTTTCAGCAAAACCTGTTGGGGCTGCGTTCAGGCAAGTATCCAAAGTGGAAGCGGCTGCGCCAAATCCATCACCATCATTGTCAGCAAAGTAAGTGAACAGGGTCAATCCATCATCCACGAGGCTGTTGCAATCGTTATCGAGGCCGTCGCAAACTTCTGTTTGGCCTGGGTGGATATTTTCATTGGTGTCGTCACAGTCAAGTGCATTTTCCACATAACCCGTTGGAGGAGTGCCTGGGCAATCTTGGACCACATCTGCCAAACTTCCAAAACCATCGTTGTCGGCATCTAGGAAATAGGCAGTCAACTGGAAGCCTTCATCAATTTGTCCGTCGCAGTTATTGTCGATGCCATCGCAGACTTCCGTGGCATTGGGGTTGATGTCAGGATTGTTATCGTCACAATCCAGATAATTAAGAAAACCATCCATGTCTTCATCTTTGTAAAACAGGCTCTCGGCCAGGTCAAAAGCCTCCACGCCGATGGCCAAACCGATGATCCGGCCAGGAATATCATCTACGGGTGGGTGAATACCGCCCCAAATCCGGGAAAGGCTGCATTGGTCTGAAGCATCGCGATAGGTTGCCCACTGCAAGGTGACATCCATGCTCGGCCCATCTTCAAAAACGAGAAACTCGTTTTTCGGACAGAAAAATTCACCCATGCCACCAGGAAAATATGCATCACCAGTAAGCTCTGTAAGCAATTCAGCCGCAGCCCGGCTGTATGTAGAATGGCCTGATACGTAACCTGCAAATGGAGGCGTCACGAAAGAAGGCCGCTGGTAAGGCCACCAGTTTTCAGCTAAAATCCAACCAACACCAGCTACATCTGTTTCTGGTTCATCAATAACTGTGGGGCCAATCCATGCCAATAATTTTATCTTGCCAACATGCTCATCACCTGCACCAGCCAACGTGTCGCCTGTTTCAACCAACTCAATATAACCAGGGATCAAGTGAATGCCACCGGGGTGGTACGAAGCCATATTTGGGTCAGAACTTTGCCCCAGTTCTGTCATGCCGCGGATCGCAGAAACTGGACGGATGTAATCATACCAGCCTTTGATCCCCCATGCAGAAATGGCAACATCGTGCATTGCACCACCCAATATCAAATATGCTTTTACATCCCACTCCAGATCGTCCACCACTTCCCCTTGCCCCCTGAATTTTTTAACTAGATCAGGATGGTCATTGACATAGTTTAATATAGTGAACCAGTGGCCAGGAGGTGTTTCCGAATCAGGGCCATCGGCCCAAAACTCTGCAAGCACCCTTCCGTAATCACCACGGGGCACCATTTGCAGTTCGTATGGTTGTCCAGTTTTAGGGTTTACATCGTAGCCATGGCTTGCATCCCCGCCATTTATTTGGTCATAAAAATCGCGCATGCCAGGTATGGAGGTCGGGAAATCTGTCAATTGGATATTGCCAATAGATGCTGGGGACACGTCCCACATCACGCCATCGTTAGGGTCGAGGTGGGAAGACCAGACAGCGACCAAAGAGTTGCCCCATTTATATTCTTCCGAAAGGCCACCAACGGTAGTCGTGTCCAAATAAGCTGGAGGTCCTGGATCGTGATAAACAACATAATCAAAGAAATCCCTTGTGTAAACATTGGCACTGGCCGGATCAAGAGAAAATGGAGCGACCTGTCCCCACTCCGGACTTAAAAAGTCAGGTGTGTTGAAAGGGATAGGGTTGCCACTTTGATCGATAAAAAATTCAAGGGTCAACGGTTGCCAACGGTTATAATCCAAAATATCCGGGTTGCCCGGATCAGTGATTACCAATGGCGGATTGACGGCCTCATAGAATAGGTTCAGATAGCCGAACTGTTCGTTGGCGCCATCTTGTAGGCCATAAGCAATAATTTGCTCCGCAATGTAATTGCCCAGTGCAGCTGGATCGCCAGAGGTATAATCGGTCGAAGTATTTTCCTCGTCATAACCCAGTTGGGCCATTAGGAATTCAATATCAGTAAACAACTCGAATGCATCTGGGGCAGTCAGGAACCGGTGGCGCAACAACCGGTAAACGGCAAAGCTCATGGCTTCTTCTTGTGCTGCTTTCACATCGGCAGGGCTGTCCACCCCATCAAACGGGCAGGTGTACCCATGTACTGTTTTTCCCAAAAAGTAGGTTTCGGCAATGGGATCGTAAGCGGCCCAAGCATCGTACATGGCCACCGAAGTGTGGAAGAGGTTGCGGGCATGCACCGTTGGGCGGGCAAAATCGCCCCGGATGGCATCCAAAGTCTTCTCGTTCCACTCACGAGCAACGGATTGCTGGGCATCGGCAATGTTGATGGAAAAAAAGAGAAAACTGAAAAGAAGTGTAACGGTTTTAAATTTCATGTTTTTATGGAATTGAATGTTGAAGAAGTATGGATCAAAAGCTTGTCAGGGATTTTTCTCTTGAAAGTTAAACCCCTAACAAGCTGTGGGATTTGGAAATTAATAATAGAAGGTTGGAGCAAAAGTGCTTAAAAAAATTACGATAAAAAACTGTCGGGGTGAGGACTGTACTTCAAAAGTCAAAATTATTTCAAATATGTAAATTTACAACTGACTATTGTCAGCTTTACCAATTGGAGCAAGTACAGAAATATTAAGAAGCGAGGCTATTCTAAAAAGCGTCGCTTCTTAAGGACGCCGGCCCTAGCTTATTCAATTGCTTTCGCAAAAAATAAAAACAGATACTGGCAGAAAGCACATCGGCAATGGGAAAGGCCATCCAAACACCATTGAGGCCAAAGAACGGAGGGAGGATGAAAAGGAGCGGGATAAGACAAAACCCCTGTTTGGTAAGAGTAAGAAAGAGTGCTTGGCGGGCTTTGCCAATGGCTTGGAAATAGGCCGACCCCACCAATTGGAACAGAATGCAAGGGGTGGCCAAAAATGCTATCTGTATGGCAGGCGCGGTCAAGTCAATCAATTCCTGCTCGTTGGTAAACAGGCATACAAGCGGCTTCGAAAAAAGCATGATCCCGGCAAAAATAGAAACAGCAATCAATGTCCCACTTTTCAGTGCCAAGCTTACAACATGGCGAACGCGTGGCCAGTTCTGAGCTCCAAAATTGAACCCGGCGATGGGAATGAACCCTTGCGTGATGCCTAAAACTGGGAAATTGGCGAACATCATGACCCGCTGGATAATGCCATAGACCGACAGCGCCAGTTCTCCGCCATAACTGAAAAGGGTATTGTTCAGCACGATCATGAGCAGGCTGACCACGCTTTGGCGGGAGAAGGTGACAAATCCGAGGGAAAATATCTCTTTTACAATGGGCCACCGCAATCGCATGTCGGGCAGGTTGATGCGCATAGCTGATTTTCCTGAGAGGAAATTCCAGAGGCAAAAGATGGCAGAAGCAATGTAGGAAATAGTGGTAGCGATAGCAGCTCCAGCCAAACCCATTTCCAAATAGATAATAAAAATGGGATCGAGCACCAAGTTGAGGATGGCCGGGATAATCATCACCGTCATCGCGATTTTAGGTTTGCCTTCTGCCCTGAACACGTTATTGGACATCATGGCTATGGCCAGGAACGGGATGCCTGGCAATAGTATCCTGAAATATTCCTGTGCAGCAGGAAGCGTCTCCCCCTTTCCACCGAACAACTTCAAGACTTCAGTTTGATAAACGGTAAAGACCACCAAGGCTAAGGCAACAAACATTAGGACCAGTGTCACCTGGTTGCCGAAGGTTCGGTGTGCCAGTTGTTGGTTTTTAGCACCAAATGCCCTTGAAATGATCGAACCTCCGCCCACGCCTATCGCCATGCCAAGGCTGGAAATCAGGTAAGTAATCGGCAAAACGACTGTGATGGCACCGATGGCCACGGCCCCCACATATTTTCCCACAAAAATGGTGTCCACAATACCATAAATAGATAGCACTAAGATGCCAATAGAAGCAGGAATTGCCTGCTGGCGGAGCAATTGGCCTATCGGGGCTGTACCTAGTTGGGAGGTTTGACTCATTTGAAGGATTGACTTGACCCCAGGTAAAGGTTATGAAAGTAAAAAGTAAAAAGTAAAAAGTAGATTCAGGAACAAATCTAATGATCGTCCCAGCCTCGAAGGGATGCAAGTTTGTGAATTAGTTTACGCAAAAAAAAGGAATAGGGTTTATTTGATACGGAATTTGCCCAAAAACAATTTCCTGAAGGACAACCTTTATTTTATTACCTTTGTTTACCCTTCTATATATACAGAGAACTACAAAAATCAATCAGAATTGAACAATCCTACACATAAATTAGATGAGAACTTTCTCAAAGTTCACCCTGATATTGCCGCCCTTTTCAGGGAGGTGAAAGAAAAAGAATTAGCAGTCAAAAAGCATAAAGCAAAAAAAATATTTTTAAAAGAAGAGTTGAAAGCAACAAAAAAAGAACTCAAAAAGCGGCTTGCCGTTTTAGAGAGTTGGCGGCTACAGGGCGAAATTTATTCCGTTCCGTCCGCAAACCTTTAACAGGTTTTTTCTGAAAAATAGAATGCGACTTTCACGATATAAAAAAAGCTTCAAGAGTAAAACATACTATTGAAGCTTTTAGATTCTTGGCCTATCCTCAGAGTTGTGAGTAAGAGTCAAACTTTCACTTCAACCCCAGCCATTATTTCATTAGCAAACAGGGTAGCTCGTTCTTCAAAACTCATTTTAAGAGATTTGTCCAAAATGCCATTTTCGGGAGAGAAATTATTTCTGAAGGAAGGCAGGGAAAACGAAGCAACAACCCTTCCACCACTAAAAGGGAAAAGTTTGTTTGCTAATTCCAGCACGGATGCTCCTCCTCTTCCACCAGGAGAAGTCGCCATCAGGAACATTGGTTTGTCGGCCCACACTTTGCCTTCCAATCTCGATACCCAATCAGTAATGTTTTTGAAAGCAGCAGAATAGTTACCGTTGTGTTCTGCGAATGAAATGATAATTCCATCGTGTTCTTCAATAATTTCCTTAAAGCGATGAGCTGCTTCAGGGATGCCGTTTTCTTTTTCCCTGTCGATGCTGAAAATGGGCATTTCAAAATCGTTCAGGTCAATAACCTTAGGAGTTGTATTTGGTATTTGCTGGGAAGCGAAAGTAGCAAGTTGTTTGTTGATTGAGTTCCGGCTGTTGCTTGCGCCGAGTGCAAGTATCTTTTTCATCTTCAATGTTTTAAGAATATTTCGGTTACGCTTTTTACTAATAAGTGCCGAATCAGAACATCATAAGTGCTGGTTTGGTTTTGAGAGACTAATTTCAAATACAATACCTGCCAGAATTTCTAAATCCTGGCAGGTTTTGTAGCAATTTTCTGATTAGGTTCGGCAAGGAAAAATTGGCAGACAACGCTTTTACTTTTATCTTTTTACCTTTTACTTAAAGTCCCCTTCTTTTCACTTCCCGCATGATAAAACCAAGCTCGCGGCTCAAGTCCCCAGTAACAGAAGCGTTCTCTTCCGAACGCCGGATCAAGTAAGGCACAACATCGCTGACTTTTCCATAAACGAGATATTTGGAAACGTTATAGCCTGACTTGGCAAGGTTGAAAGTTAAGTGGTCACTCATGCCATATAACTGAGAAAACAGCAAGTGGTGATGACCTTTATCAATGCCCTTCTCAACAATGAGTTCGGCGGCAAGGCGTGTACTTTCCGCATTGTGCGATGCAATGCAACTGGCCATATTTTCCGAATTTTCCACGCAGAAACGGACGGCGAGATCGTAGTCGTGATCAGTTGCTTCTTTGGTCGGTTGAATGGGGGAAGGATAACCTTTGTCTTTGGCGCGGTCTCTTTCTTTATCCATGTATGCCCCGCGGACGAGTTTTGCGCCAAGTATATAGCCATCTTGTTTTGCTCGGTCAAATGACTCCATCAAGTAGGACAAGCGATCGGTCCGATAGAGTTGGAAGGTGTTGTAAACAATGACTTTTTGCTTGTTGTACCGCTTCATCATTTGGTTGGCGATGCGGTCAATGGCATCCTGGATCCATGTTTCTTCAGCATCTATGAAAACGCCTACATCCAGCCGAGCGGCATTGTGGCATATCGAATCAACCCGTTTTAGTACGCTCTGGTATTCCTCCTGTTCAGCTTGGTTGAGTTCCTCCGAGTGGCTAACTTTTTCCAGCAAATCGAATCTTGCTATCCCCGTTATTTTGGAACTAATGATCGGTGCGCCCTCCTGTTGGGAAGCAAACTCAATGGCCCGAATATTTTCGTTCATGGTAAGGTTGAAATCCTCCTCTGCATCTTTTCCTTCTGCCCCGTAATCGAGTACGGAAAATACCTTATTTGAATATAATCGGTCAATACTTGTTTGTGATTCGAGCAAGGTAGTGCCGCCACAAAACTGAGGGAAAATAGTTTTTTGTGTAATGATGTCAAAAAAAGGTAGGCGGAGTTTTAAGGCAAGAAAAGCAAATTTTGATGTGACGTTAACCAAGGTGGCATTGTTCATCAATTTAAATAGTAAAGCAGTCCGTTTAAGCTCCTTGTCCGATTTGTCGGCAAAAGCGATTTCCGTATTGGAAAAGTCCACGGGTGTATGACCATTAGATCGCAAGGGTTTGGTCATTTTTTTCAATTTAGAAAGATCTGGTACAGGCTTACCAAGTTTTTTCATGTCTGTTCTATTCAATGGGTATTACCGGGCTAAAAACAAGGTCAAATTTACGACAATGAGTTGGAGTATTCAACATGAAAATGGGTAGGTTAGGGGAGTTGGTTTTGATTTAAGAATAACGATTACATGATTTAAGATTTTTGATTGGCTACCGCAATCAAAAATCTTAAATCATGTAATCGTAAATCGGAGAGGAATTAATGTTCTAGTCTTTTAAGTAACCTTTGTTACTTACATAGATGTCCCATATTTGTTGAAAGTTCTCGCCATCAGTTTGGTGGCCGCCCTGGCATTGGGAAGTCTTTGAACATTTCCTCCAGTTGTTTCAAAAAATCTTCGTCACTCTCCCTTCGGACAGCCCGGAGGATGGTTTCTTTGGTATTCATGGCGAGTCCATAGTCCTGCTCAAAATCGCCATTTTGGTCAGTAAAATGGGCATCAATGGAATCGAAGAATTCCAATTGCTGCATCATTTCATTGGCAAGGACTTCAAGGTGTGGTTTTGCTTTGTCATAAGCACCAGCCTCTATCATTACGTTCAGCATTTGCATGGTGTTCCAGTCGTAAGGGAAATTAAAATGCGGGAACGAAGAAAGGTATTTTTCGATCAGTTGAACGGCTTTCTCTTTTTCTCCAGAACTGTTTAAGCGGCGGGCAGCACGGAGGATCACAATCCGCATACTTTGTAAGCTGGGGCCATAACTGCGGTTAATGAATGCTTCGTGGGCGTCAAAATTGCCCCAGCGCCATTTGTTCATTACCCGGTCATAAATCTTCTCTGTGTCTACCCGGCCAAAGCCATAGACATAAAGCCCCTTTTCACTATTTGATTTCACAGGAACGATACGAAGGCCAAGCCCTTCCAACTGCATGTAATCGTCAAGCCCAAACATTTTGTCAGGCCGGCAAGTGACTGCGAAATAGACTGGGCGGTCGTTGATATTGGAAGCGACAACATCGAGAATGGCCAATTCGTCTTTTGTGATGTACTGGCGGCCAGGCATTTTGAGTGGAAGCTGGCCAGTATATTTCAGACTATCAGAAGGCACGTAAGTTCCGTTTGCGACAGCAGTGGTGCTGTCAATATTGATAAATACATTTTTTGTTGGCAAATAAGTCTCGAGCGTCCGTCCTCCTGCGGCATTCAGCGGGTGGTCTTCCCCAATGAATTTCAGCACATCCACGGCACTCAAGCGAGGGTTTTTGTCATTTGGGTCGAAATGGAAAACCGCATTCCGCAATTTGCCACGATAGCTTTCAGTAGGGATGGTCAATTTTATTGGGGGACTGTCATTTACTTTCCGGCGCAGTAGGTTGATGTACCAATCCACTTGGATCAGCGACAAGTTGACTACCCTTACATCCGTGCGAATGCCTTCCACCTCTTGGGCATACCAAAGTGGATAGGTGTCGTTGTCGCCATAAGTGAAAATAATGGCATTTTGATCGCAACTCTCCAGAAAATTGGATGCGTAGTCACGAGCACCATAATGTCCTGCACGGGTATGGTCGTCCCAGTTTTCCGAACCCATGATGACTGGAGCGGAAAGTGCCAATAAGGTTGCCAACCCAGCAGCGGCAGTTTTGCTCATTTTATCTCTCAGCAAACTAAACAGGCCCAACACACCAAATCCGATCCAGATACAAAACGTGAAAAATGATCCAACGAGCACGTAGTCTCGCTCACGGGGTTCGCTGGGTGGTTGGTTTGAATAAATGATAATACCAAGCCCTGTGATGATGAAGAGGGCGAGCAGCCCTAAGAATTCATTTGGACGGCGGCGGTAGTGGAACAACAGGCCAAGCAAACCAAAAATCAGCGGGAGGAAATAGTAGTGGTTTCTTGCCCGATGGTTTTTCATGCTGTCGGGCATTTTTTCCATATTGAATAAACGGGATTCGTCAATGACGCTGATCCCCGATTCCCAATGACCGCTTTTTTTGTCCCATGAAAAATATCCTTGCTCACCATTTTGGCGGCCAATGAAGTTCCAGGCAAAATAACGCCAGTACATCCAGCCCATTTGGTAACGGACCAAGTATTTTATATTGTCAAAAAAGTTAAGCGGGCCAGTGGGCTTGTTGATCCACATTCGATATTTCTCCGGTCTGTTTTGCGAATCGTCGCCCATGCGGGGGAACAGCCCTTTATCGCTATCCTTATATTTATAGGCAAGTTTTTCATCGGTATATTCATAACGGGCTATTTTTTTACCGTTCTCTTCCTTCACTACTTGGCCGTAACGTTTTTCTATTTCGTTGTCGAATGGGCTTGCATCGAAATTGGGGCCATAGAGCAACGGCCGCTCTCCATACTGTTCGCGGTTGACATAAGACAATAAACGAATAGGATCAGCAGGGCGGTTCATGTTGATAACAGGGTCAGCATTTGCCCGCACTAGGATGACGCCGATGGTAGAAAAGCCGATCATGGACATCATGGCACAAATGATTAGTGTCTGTGCCGGCCAAGTTTTGTTTTTCATAAAAAGCCAAACCCCTGTCAATAGGACAGCCAGCGCAAGGATGCCAACGATGTTTATACCCAATTTGCCCAATACGATTATGGTGATAAACCCTCCCCAAAGAAAGGCGTGGGCCTTGCCATTTTCACCACGGTTGGCATGGCGCAATGCGCCATAAAACATGGCTGCCAAAATCAATAAGGTTGGTACAAGGCCACTGTGGAATGGAAGCCCGAGCGAGTTCACGGTGAATATTTCCCATTCCTTCCACATATAGGCAATGCCAGTGATCACAAAACTTTGAATGGCAACGATGGCTGCAGCACCAATGCCAACGGCCACGGCCATGCCCCAGAAATTATGTTCTTTGTATTTTTTGAAATAATAAAACAGGCCCAGTGCCGGGAATGTCAGCAAGCTCAGCAGGTGGACGCCAATGGAAAGCGCTGCAACATATACGGTCAATACCAGCCAGCGGTCATTGCTGGGTTTGTCAGGCAGACTGTACCATTTTATCATGGTCCAAAGGGTGAGCGCTGTAAAAAAGGTGGACATGGCATAAACCTCACCTTCCACTGCTGAAAACCAGATCGACGAGGTAAATGTAGTGGCCAGACCAGCCACAAGGCCGGCGCCAGCAAGTGCTATATTCTGGGAGGAATCTGTGCTGCCATCACGTCCTACCAAGGTCATCTTTCCCAAAATCATGGTGACCCAGCAAACAAACAAAGCCACAAAGGCAGTACAGATGCCAGACATGAGATTGACTGCATAAGCGATGTTTTGAGGATTGGCTTCCGTATCAGTAAATATTTCTGCCACCCAAATGAACATCCTCGCAACGATCATGAACAAAGCCGCTCCAGGGGGGTGAACCACTTCCATTTTATATGCACCGAGGATAAATTCGCCACAATCCCAAAGACTGCCCGTCGGTTCGGCAGTGAGCATGTAAACGATGACGGCAGTTGCGAAAACGAGCCATCCGGTTATGTTGGTTACTGATTTGAATGAATTCATTTAAAATGAATGATGAATTATGATTGATAAATGATGAATTATCGGCTGCGTAGTATTGAAGGTTAGGCCATGCGGAACTTCCATCATTTATTTTTCTCTCAAAATGAGTGATGATATTAAATCCAAGCAATCTTGAAAGGCGGAAGCTGAGTATGTAAAAAATTGATTATCAAAAGATTAATGCCAAAATTTATTCATAGAACGCTGCTGCTGTTTTCAAGAAACGCAAATGTAAAAAAAACGGATGGTAGTTGGCAGTAGCCAAATTGTAACCTATCTCGTTCCTGAGACCTTTCCACCACCAAAATAATTACCTCTCTCCAACTCCTCACCCCTGAAGAGTTCAAATCCTTCGGAAAATGGCTGCAATCGCCCTGGTGCAACAGCAATAAAAAGCTAGTCGAATTCTATCAGTTATTGCAGAAACATCATCCAGATTATAAGTCTCGGATATTGACAAAAGAGCAACTGTTCGGAAAGTTGTATTCGGGAAAAAAGTTTGATGACAAATGGATGCGGAATATCATGGGGGCACTTTCAAAGCAGGTAGAAAAATTCTTGATACACCAGCGTTTGGAGAAGGACGGGGTAATGTCGAAGCACTTGCTGTCAAAGGAATACTTGGAACGGCACCAGACAGAATGGTATGTGAAGCAGGCCAATGGCATGATTAAGTTGATGGAGTCAAAAGATGTAAAAGAAACTGAGGATTATTTATTGCTGGCTTTATTGCACGAGGAGTTATATCGCCAATCCAAGGTGGCCCAAAAACAAAATGGCAGCAATTCACCATTACAGATTGCTGATTTATACCTCGATACTTTTTACAGTATTACCAAATGGCGATACCTCACCGAATTGGTTGAACGGAAACTGGTTTTAGGGGGTGAAACAATGCTAGAAGACAAATTGAAACTGCTGTCTTCACTAACTGATAACCTAGATATTCCAGTCATTAATATTTACAAACAACGAATAAAATCTGTTAATGAGTCAACCAAAGAAAATTACCTGCGATTAAAGGACATGGTATTTTTATCTTTTGATCGGTTGGCATTGTGGGATAGGAAATTATTGTTTTTTTATCTTATAAATCATGCAATTCGATTATGGATAAGAGGGGGAAAAGAGATACTCAGAGAACTGTTTCAATTATATAGGCAAGGTTTAGCTGACGGATTATTGTTGCATCATGGGCGATTATCAGAAAGTACCTATACCAATATTATTACAACATCGAATAGTTTGGGAGAATTTGAGTTTGCAAAATATGTTGTTGACAACTATAACAATTCTCTTGCGCCTGAATTTAGAGAAGATGGAAAAATATGGGCTATGGGCCACCGCCTGCATAAACAGAATAAAACCTTCAAGGCTATTGATATTTTGGCAACACACTCTTTTTCAAGTTACCATATAGTTATTTATAGTAAGACCCTTTTGATAGAATGTTATTTTGATGCCAGCTTGATAGACAATTCATATTTTTTATTCTTTAATGATTTTTGTGAAGCATTTAAAAAACATCTTAAACGAAATTCAATTATGTCAGATAATCGAATATTGGCTTGGTATAATTTAATAAAATATGCACAGAAAATATTGCTCCTTGCTTTAAATAATCCCCCTGTAAAAACAGAAATTGAGTTGATAAGATCAAGCATTGACGGTGAGGTATATATACAGGGAAAACAATGGTTGGATGAAAAGATAGAACAAATTATAAAGGGGCTGACTGTCTGACAGCCCCTTTAAACAATTAATTAACAATATTCTCTTCAATAATAATAAAAGAACTTATCTGGCCTGAACAATCAGTAGCGAAATAAAACTTGTAACTACCCGTAGGAAGGTTGATAAAAGAAAAGGAAGAGTTGGAAGCCGTGTATTCTTCGCTCCCGAAACTGTCTTCTTCCCTATAATATTTCAACTTGTATTCCGTGCAACCACCTGAGCAATCGTCCCAGTCAAATGAAATATCACCTTGGTCGATCGAGGTGGTGGAGACATTCTGTGGGGTATTGCAAACCAATGGCGCTGTAGTGGTGAATGCTTGTCCGATTATTAACGAAACAAAAAGAACGAGGGCTGAAAAATAATTTTTCATAAGGCATAAGAATTTGTGCCGATGCCAGGCAGTTAAGCCCGTTCGGAATGGTAAAAAAGAAGCAATTGGCAAGGAGGGAATTAGCAGATGGTTGTTCCAGAAAGGGTAGAGACAATTGGATTTCTCGCTAAAACTTGGAACCTTCGCTTCTTGCTGATTATCGACACAAAGTTGGGCGGGAAAAGAGGGCGGGAACAGCCTGTTTTCAGTATTTCGGTATGGCCGAAAACGGTTAGAAGGAGGGATTATTGGATTATCGGGGTGTATTTCAAAATGTCAGTCTGAAAACTATGATTGGTCGCGCATAAGATGAACCGCTATTTTTGTAGTGCATCAGTCGGGAAAGGCGGTTGACTATTTGCTTCCCCTTCCCTAAAATACAAAAGCTACGCTTTTCAAAAAAGCGTAGCTTTTATATCTTCTAAAAATTACCAGTATATAACTTCCTTACCACCCCGGCACAATATTCAACCCAAACACCCCTTTTGTTTCCGACAATAAGGGCCAGGCATAATAAGGCTCCAGTATCATTGCCCCAAAAACATTGATCCGCAGGGAAGCACCTGCGCTGAACAAGGGATTGAAATCAAATTCACGCAGGTTTTGATCGCCCTTGGCATCAAATGTATCCCAGGTCAACCCACCGTCCACAAAAAGGGTCAGCTCGGAAAAAAACGCTTTTGACTTGATGGCCGAAATGCTTTCTGGTCCGGTGAACGGCAGACGAACTTCAAAATTGGTCAGCAAAGCCTTGCTGCCGAACAGCTCATCGATGGAACGTTTGTTTTGTTGCAAAATCTCATTAGCTGTGTTGAAATCATATCCCCGCATATACCAAGGGAAGCCAATAAAAATATCGGTGAACGAATTGGCATCGTTGCCATAGCGCCCAATATGCATGACCCGTGCAGCCAATGTTACTGGCTTCAGGTGGACGTACTTTCGCGCATCAGCGGTCACATTGTAAAAGTCAAAATCACCCATGTACCGCTCCACGCCTATCCGGTAGCGGTAGCCCTTTATCGGGGAGGCAATGCCAAAATAGGAATTGTCACCGACCAGGGCTACGTTTGCGGAAGCGAGGTTGCCTTTGAACAGGTTGAGGCCGACGTCTTCAGGGTTTACTTTATCCTTGTCCTCGAAAATAAGGCGGCCAGATGCATCAAAATATTGGTCGAATCGATCGACCCTATTGGAATACAAAGCTAGGGAAAGGCCACCTTCCAATCTGGTTGTTTTGGAAAATGGATATTGAGCAAACACACTCAATTTTTCCTCAAATGTCCGAATCCGGTCCAGGACGTAGTGATCGAAAACAATATTTGTATCATCGGAGCCAGGCAATGGGTCGCGCCCGACAAAGCCAAACCGCCCGCTGGAATAGGGTAGGTGCGACAGGCCAACGCCCCAGTTGATCCTCTTTTTTCGGTTGATGTAAGCAACAGAACCGCCAAAGTCATATATATCGCCATTTAAGAAAATGCTCGTGTACAATTGGTGGTCGCCGAGCATGTCACCAAATAGAAGGTCGGCCCCACCGGCCAGGCCAGTGGTGGATCCACTGTAAATAGAGCCAGTACTAACCCCCACGCCAGCACTGCCGCCAGCATAGTCCAATTTGAATTTAGGACGGTAGTCATGGGCGACGACCTCCTTTGTTGACAAAGATTTCAACTTATCCAACTTTGGCAAATTGATAGCGATGATGTCGGTTGCTGTAGGATCAACTTTGGGCAAGGTGGCAGCAGTCAGGTCAACACTGTCAATTGCAACCTCCTCATTGAGCAACTTATCTGATTTGGTGCGATAGATATTGTAACTGCCATTGGAGTAATGCGTGTAAAGTATCCTGTCACGTTTTTCTTTCACTGAAGCTGAAATAGCTGGTGCATAAGGCGTTATTCCGGTAATCCCAGTCAGGAATTTTGTTTGTTGAAATACTTTTCCTGTGGCCGTCTCATACCTGTACATATTCCTGAAACCGTCCCGGTCGCTCAAGAAAAGAACATCTCCTTTGTTGTCAAAAATGGGATTGAGGTTGTCAGCGCCATTAAAAATTTCGAGGACTTTCACATCAGGCCGATCATTTACAGAAACTTCAAAATCCATGATGGCGAGGTTGAAGGTCCAGCGTGCATCGCCCCTTTCGATGCTCAATTGATCGGTGGCAAAGACCAGTTGGCTGCCATCGGCATTCCATGACGGGGCCATTTCAGAATATTTGTCGTCAGTGAGCTGGGTGGTTTTTTTGTTTTTCAATTTCACCTGAAACAAGTCAACCTGCCCATCTTTCAACCCTGCCACCACGATGTTTTTGCCATCGGGCGACCAAGCGGGATTGCTGAATGCTGGCAAGCCAGGAATTTCGAACGACTCAATCAGCTTTCCTTTCAAATCTTTGATAACCAGTACGTTGGAACCTTTCCGTACACCCACGAATGCGATCCTGTCACTTCTCGGCGACCAAGTGCCAGCACTTTCGATAAAGCTCAGGTCGTCAAGATGGCCGCTCTTGGTGGCGCTGTGGATATTCCCGATGACCTCGCCCGTTATGGCATTTGCGATAAACAGGTCAATGCTGAACAGGCCTTTTTCCGAAAGGAAAGCAACGTACTTGCCATTGGGACTCAGCACGGGGGCAATGTTGATTCGTCCGCCATTTTCTTTCTGTGAAATGATGGAGTTGCCAATCACCTTTTCCTTTTTGTTTCCCAAAAACTGGCCGTAATGGTTTTTGATCGCATTCACCCAAAGTTCAGAAAGGGCTTTTTGATCCATACCGACTTCTTTTTTGATGGCATCCCTCAATCCATATTTTGCCGTCGAAACAAAAAGCGGTGTGATGACTTCATCCCCTTTCAAACCTGTGATGAACGCCCAAAACGCCTGCCCCCAACGGTAGGGAAAATATCGGGGGTTGCTCAATTGTTTTATGCTCGGGATCTTATCGTTCAGCACAGCATCCCGCATCCACAGCGAAGTGTTGGCGTCCACCCGCCCGATGGACATATACTCGGCCAGCCCCTCGATCATCCACAACGGGATGTTGGACAGGTTGCGGATATTGGTGCTGTCACCATTTATAATCATATGGTATTGGAAAGCATGTACCAGTTCATGTCCAAGCACGTGTTTTGTCTGTGCATTGGACATGGCGATGGGCATAATGACCCGGTTTTTCAGGCCCTCGGTTACACCGCCTGTACCCACTCCGATACTGCTGCCGACAGCGTTGGTCTGTTGGAAATCAGCGTGGTTGTTGTAAATGATGAGCGGATTTTTTTGGGAAAAAGTATCGGCGAGTGCAGCTTGGTGCAACTGGTACCAATGTTCGGTCTGGTTCGCTAGGTATTCGATCAATTCAGGATTGTCGAGGTAATGGTAAATTTCAAAATTGGGTGTTTGCAATACCTTGAAGTCAAAGTCCTCATAGCGAGGTTTGTTTTTTCCAAAATATTGCGCTTGAATGGGTAGAGACCACAAAATCAGTAAGAATAGACTGGATAGGATAAATGCTATTTTTCGCATGGTGTAAAGGTTTTAATGAAAATAGCGGCGAAGTCTTTACATATAAAAGAATTGAAAATTGAGAATTGAGAATTGAGAACAGTTAATTTTCAATTATCCATTCTCAATTATATTGTACCATTATAAACTGGTGTTCCCTTAGTTGTGGTTTGGTTAAAATGGTTAAAATTGTCGTAAAAAAGCTTGGCGAATTATGGAGAAAGAGAGTTATAGGAAATTTGGGTTGGGTTTTCCTGCCAAGAAGTTTGGCACACCATTCTTATATTTGTTTTTTGTTCTCTTGCTCCAAATACCCATCCAATGAATCAACACCAACGGAGTTGTTAAGCACAAAGACTTTATTTGCTTCTATCCTTCTTGTATTCCTTTCTTTTGAGACTATCTCACAGGACCAGGTTCTCCATTCCCAATTTTACGGCATCGAAGAAGGGCTTTCTCATCGTGATGTTCAATGTATTCATCAGGACAGGCAGGGCTTTATGTGGTTCGGCACCAAGTACGGCCTGAACCGCTTCGACGGATATGGGTTTATGTGGATTACTGAAGAAAAGCATGGTTTACCCTCCAATAACATTGAATTTATTCTGGAAGATATGGATGGGGAGATGTGGCTGATGGAAACAGAAGGGATTTATAAATACCAGGTAAAGAGTATTGCGATCTTCAACCCTGTCACCCACCACATCCAATCATTGGAAGAAAAATTCGGTGCTGACCTGCCATTTGTACCAACTGATATTATTGGTTTCGCACAAAATGAAAAAGGGCATTTGGTATTTGTATCCAAAAAACACCAACTCTTTACTTATACCGAAGAGTGGAAAACCTATTCCATTGATTTAGGTGAGTTTTCCGATTTACACCTGATTCATTTTGCCCCTAATGGCGAGTTCTGGATAACGGTTCAAGAACGAAATTCACATCAAGCCTTGATCATCCTTGATGACCAGGGCAACATTAAAAAAAGGTACCGCCACCCAGCCTCCAACTACCTCAATGTGTATAAATTCGATGAGAGTGGTGGTGGCAGGTACTTCAGCGCTTACAACAATGTGGTCTTGGGCGAACAAACTGTTTTGTTCTTTTATATTACCCCTGAAGGAAAGCAAATTATAGATTCTGCCACCGTTTTTAATAAATCCGATGTCAAGTTTTATAATGTTGCCACTTTGGGAGAAGTCCACGAAACCCCAAGCAATTACTGGGTATTTACGGACAAGAAGCAGTTAAGTATAATTGATAAAATTTCTGGAAAAACCATTTCAACACCCAACAAGCAATATTTCAACCTTGAAACCACCAATGATATCTTCACAGATAAAAACAAGATAGTTTGGGTAGCTACCCAGTTCGGTATTTACCGTTTTCAGTTCAAAAAACCCCAGTTCAAAAAGTATTTGAGCGACCAAAAAGAAAAAGGGCATAACGAACTGTTTGCCTGTCGGCAAATGACAAGGGACGGCAATAACCATTTATGGGTGAGGGTGGAAAACCCGCAAGCTGTTTGGAAAATCAACTTGGACAGCCACGAGGCCAATGATGCCAGTAAAAAAAAATCCAGCCTACCCCCTCTGCCTTCATTAAGTAACACCAATTATGCTATAACCCAAACCTCTAATGGTGACATCATCTATTCGGGGAGCAGGGATATTTTTAGAGTAAACCCCGAGACCCATGAATATTTAAGGATCAATACCCTGGAATCACGGAGGTCTATTTGGGCTTTTTATGAAGATAAATTTGGCAGGGTCTGGTTTGGGGACCAGAACAACAATGAACTCGGATATATCGAAAACGGTGATGTTGCGATCGTGACAGGACAGCTCAGCCAAACCGAACGTCTGTACATATATCAATTTTTAGAAAAGGAAAATGCCGATACATTATGGCTGGTGACCAACGGGGGCTTATTTACCTTGGATATAAAAAACAAGAAGTTACTCGACCGTTTTTGGAGCAAAGGCGAAGGAAAATACTATTTCCCTTTTGACAATATCTACCATGTCCATCGCGACGGAGACGGTTCATTTTGGATGGCTACAGGCGGCTATGGAATCATCCATGTGAACATTTCGGCAGGAGGGATTGACGTAACCGAGCAGTTCACCCGTGCAGATGGGCTGCCAAACAATACCATTTACGCGATCTATGAAGACGATTTCGGCAATCTTTGGATGTCATCGGATTACGGAATTGCCGAATTTAATAAAGCCAGCAAACGGTTCAGGGGCTACACAGAAAAAGATGGCCTGGCCCATAATGAATTTAACCGGGTTTCCCATTTTCAGGACACGGAAGGGAATATTTATTTTGGTGGGCTGAACGGGATCACTGCCTTTCATCCAAAGGATCTTTTAGGCGATACTCTGACTGCCCGGCCAGAATTGGTGATCACAAACTTTGAGCAGTTCGATGGTGATCAAAATAAATTGATAAATAAACTAGGTGATTTACGGCAACAAAATACGATTACCATTCATCCAGACGATCGGTTTTTTAGATTGGAATTTGCCTTGTTGACATACAACGAAACAGATAAAATCCAATATGCTTTTAAAGTGGAAGGCGTGGACAAGGATTGGATTTATCAAAAGGAAAACATACTCCGGTTCAGTCGGTTGCCTTATGGCAATCATGTTTTGCACATCAAAGGACAAGCCGCCAATGGGCTATGGTCGGAGAAAGAACTGCAATTGGATGTAGTGGTGATAAAGCCATTTTATTTACAAACTTGGTTTTTGATTTTGACAGGCTTGTTGTTTATCATTAGTGGTCCTGTATTTTATTTCTGGCGGACAGCACGTTTGAGGAAAAGACAAGAAGAGTTGGAAAAGACGGTGGAGCAAAGAACCTATCAAATCCAGGAAGATAAAAAGATCATTGAAACACAAAACCAGACATTGGAGCAGCAGGCCGTGGACTTGAAATCTTTGGAAAAACTCAAATCCCGCTTTTTAGCCAATGTGTCCCACGAGTTGCGTACTCCGCTCACGCTGATGCTCGGCCCCGTCAATTCATTGTTGAAACGAAAGAAAAAAGAGAATGACGAAAAGAAACTGCTCCAGTTCATCCAGCGCAACGCCCAACAGCTACAGAACCTCATTAATGAAATACTCGACCTCTCAAAACTGGAGAATAACAAACTGGAAGTAGAAGAAGAACCCGTTGCCTTTTACCCCTACCTGAAAGAGCAAATGGCACAGTTCCATTCTGCTGCTACCAGCTACCTGCTGGATTTTGAACTGAAGTTTCAGGTCGATAAATCCCTGAATATCCTGTTGGACAAAGGCAAATTTGAAAAAATCGCCCTTAACTTTCTGTCTAATGCATTGAAATTTACGCCGTCGGGTGGCAACGTAACCCTCGCAGTGGAGGGTGACGACGCCCAACTGCAACTTAGTGTGAGGGATACAGGCCCTGGTATCCACCCCAACGACTTGCCCCACGTCTTTGATCGTTTTTACCAATCCAAACATGCGAACACTAGGACAGAAGGTGGAACGGGTATTGGCCTTTCGCTGGTCAAGGAACTGGCAGGATTGCTGGGAGGTGAGGTTTGGGTGGAGAGTGAATTGGGAATGGGGAGTGCTTTTTATTTCAAGTTTCCGAAGAAGACTACTTCTTTAATTGAAAATGGAGAATTAACAATTGAAAATTTCACCCAAACCCAAAAAGCACCGATAATTGCCCAGGGGCAGCAAACAATAAAACCTAAACAGCAAACAACAACCATCCTCGTTGTTGAAGACAACCGTGACCTGCGGGAATACCTCCAGTTCCTCCTCTCTGACTACAATGTCATCACTGCCGAAAATGGAAAAGTGGGCCTTGACTGCTTACTGCAAACTGCTGATTGCCAACTAATAATCAGCGACCTCATGATGCCTGTCATGGATGGTTTCCAGTTTTTGAAAAAATTGAAAGCCGACGACCGCTGGCGGCACCTACCTGTCATCATGCTGACGGCCAAAGTGAATGCCCGGGCGAAGCTCAAAGCCCTCCGCATTGGTGTGGACGATTACCTGACGAAGCCCTTTCAGGAAGAAGAACTCAAAGCACGTATTGAGAACCTGCTCCGCAATTACCGGGAAAGGATGGCCTATTTCTCAGTAGAAAAAACCAGGGAGGACAGTTCTGGGCCGAGTAGGCCCGTCATAGCTGCCGTGGATGCCGAGTGGTTAGAGGTATTAGAAAATGTATGTGCTACTCATCTTGCGGATAGCCGGCTTAAAATTGATTTTGCAGCGGCAAAAATGCACCTTAGCGAACGCCAGTTCTACCGCCGCCTCAAACAACTTACAGGTCTTACACCCAATCAGTACCTACAGGAAATCCGACTTCAACGAGCGAAAGACATGCTGGTGGAAGGAACGTATGCCACTGTGAAAGAAGTCAGCGCCGCAGTTGGCTTCAAAGATGTCCGCTATTTTTCCGAACTCTTTGAACGGCATTTTGCAGCGAAGCCTTCGGAGATGCGGGATTGATTTAGGAACGTGTAAAGAATAACTTATAACATCTTGCTGTTTCTTTTGCCCTTATTCTTTCCTTTAAAATCAGTCATAGTATCAACAATACTTCTTCTCTTAAAGAAAATCTAAGGACAAAATAATTCACCAATCTTGTTATAACTTATTCTTTACATGTTCCTTATTTTTCATTTTATCATTACTTATCTTTAAATCCACCTCTTTTTTTTCAAAATGGCAGTTTAACCACACCAAGTCGGCAGGATTACCACACCTCGCCCTCCCCATCTTTGCCCCTGTTATCACAACAGAAAAATCACCTAAAACCCAAATAAAAACACCATGGACGACCTCATCCTGCTGATTGCCTCTGTCATCTCATTGGCATCCCTCCATTTACCATAAAAAATTAAAGACCAAACAGACCCTGCCCCAAAAGACTATAGTTCCAGACCACCGGGTATTCATCATTTATTTTTAAAGTGAACCGCCCGGAGGTCTTTTTTCCACAGGCATCCCTTTGGGATGAAAAGTTGATTCACTTAAAAAAATGATGATGAAAAAGAAATTTACTAATCTATTCTTCTCAAACAGAGAAATGCAAGTCCGCCAGTTGCTGGTAACATGCTGCTTGCTGCTTGTCGGGATACTCTCGGCTCAAAACACTTTCAATGGCACAACAGACGATGACTGGACAGATGACGACAATTGGTCAGGTACAGCCCCATATAATCCAAGTAGTTGCACTGGAGGACAATCTGTAAACGAAGAATTAATTATTGCAGCCAACTGTGACATGTCCAATGCAAACTGCCTCCCCAGCGGAAGATCATACGAATTTGAGAAATTCGTTACTGTCAATTCCAGTGTCACTTGGGATATAAACCACTCAGGTAAAAATTTTTCAATCCGTGGAACAGGAGGGTTGTCCAATAGTGGTACTATGAATATCAATAAAGGGTTTGAAAGTAGGAAGGTTTCAACGAACGAAAGTACAGGTATTATGAATTTCAATAATGGTGGTAGCCTAAATCAATCTGGATCGTTGGTAAATAACAATATGGTCAACATCATTTCCGGAACGTTAGAAATATTAAATACAGGTACTTTTACAAATAATGCTGGATCAACCATTGTAGTAACTTCAATAATAGAACATGCTGGTGGTACCTTTACAAATAATGGATTTCTAAAAGGTATAGGGGAAATCAACTCAAACGGGTCAACAAATTTAGCAGGAACCATTCAGCCAGGCAATTCTGTGGGAACACTATCTACTCGGGATGATATAGTGTTTAGTGGTACAATTGAAATTGAAGTGGACAACGGAACTTCTTTTGATAAAATTACTTCAAACAATTCAGCTGCACTTACTATCAGTTCAGCTACTGTTCAGTTCATTTTTAACGGTACAAATTATTCCAATGGACAAACATTTCAAGTATTCAACAGTTTCGGGAGTGTTACAGCTCCGAGCAGCATCACCAATAATAATGGTTACACTATTGTACACAACGGAGATGGGGAATTTGAGATTACTGCTGGTGCACTTCCTGTGGAACTCATCGAATTTACTGTCCGAGAAACCAACCAATCTATAGACCTCCAATGGCGCACGGCCTCCGAACTCAACAACGAAGGTTTTGAAATTCAGCACTCCGCCGATGGCACAACTTGGAGCAACATCGCATTTGTAAATGGCCATGGTACTACTTTGGAGGAGCAGTCGTATTCTTATACTGACAATCGCCCACTGCCTGGTATAAACTACTATCGCCTCAAGCAAATAGATTTCGATGGGAAGTTTGAATATTCTCCCATTGTCAGTGTGAATTTGACAAACCTGCAAGATTTGTCAAATCTGAGGCTCTTCCCGAACCCCGCTACTAATAATACAGTTACCTTGTCCATTGAAACCGACTTTACGGGTGAGGCTTCCTTTGTTTTGTACGACCTGCTCGGCCAGCAAATGAATAGACAATCACTAAACCTGGAAAGTGGTTCTTTTAACCAAAGTATCGACCTGTCGGGAATCCCATCTGGGGTTTACATGGTGGAAATTACTGCAGGAAACGAAAGTTGGCAGGAAAGGTTGGTAGTGGAATGATGCGTTGAATTTAGGGTGTAACTTCAAGTTACGTCCTAAATTTGAAGAGCACAGATCAAGACAAAATAAAAAATGGAATCCTGACAATTGTCAGGATTCCATTTTTTATCAAAATCAGCTTTTTAGCTCGACTTGGAGATAAAGATTTTATCAGGGAACTTGGTTGCTGTGAGCAGCCTCTTTTTAACAGCCTCAAAAGTGACTTTGCGTTTGAGTATTGGTATTTCAATTTCAAAGTCAATATCGTCGAACCAGGTAATTCCCTTTAATGGAATGATGGGGTTTGAATGTGGGTACTTGTCCCGATAGGCATTGAGCAGATCTTTTAGAGGAAGGTGTTCCAATAGGAAAAAGAGATCATAAAAATCCTTCTGCCTGTTGCCGCTGTGGGCGATGGCATTAAGTTTCATGGCACTGATGTCAGGTAGGGAAGCAAGCGATAGGTTTTCTTTTCGTACCAAGGGTTCGACCAAAGGATAAGCATGGGTTAGGAAGTCAATTTTAAGGTTTTCAACGAAACCCTTTAGTGTATTGGTTGCCACGTAATCGGTTGAAAAGTGATATTGTTTTAGCAGGTGTCCTTCAAGTTGAGCATTATCAAAAGGGAGGGTAGAAAAAAAATCGAGGTCAACAGATAAACGGTGTCCAATTTGTAAAGCCAGCGCAGTGCCCCCAACGAGAAAAAAGTCACTGAGGAAAGGGTCTTGCTGCATTCGGACAAGCAAATCCAAGGTGTCAGGAAGAATGACTGCGGTGTCTTTGTGGATCATTGATAAAATCGGATTGGAGGTAAATGCGGGTGAAGTTTTTGTGCTTGGCATCCAAGCGTGTGCTTTTTTCGGCGACAGCGGATATCTTGTCAATGCCGTAAAAAGCAACGATTTCCAACCACTCGGCAGGAGTGCCGCGCTCAATCACCCGCTCAATCACGACAGTTGCCAACTGGGAAAATTCTATTTTATCCCAGTCGTACTCCCAGAGTAAATGCCGTCGAATGACAGGGTTGTTTTGCTTCGCAAGCATAATTTTTTTATACAAAGATAACTAGTTCATCTGAAAGGAAGTTGTTTAATGAGCTTCCTTTTTCCATTCATTTCTTCTTCCCTTTCATCCCCCCGATCATATCCTCTGGCCGCACCCACTGGTCAAATTGCTTTTCTGTCAAAAGTCCTAATTTGAGAGCCGCCTGCCTTAAAGTAGTACCTTCCTTATGTGCCTTTTTGGCAATGGCCGCAGCATTGTCGTAACCGATATGCGTATTTAATGCCGTTACCAACATCAACGAGTTGTCGAGATTTTGCTTGATACGGGGTAGGTTTGGTTCGAGGCCGGCCACACAGTTGTCGTTGAAACTGACACAGGTATCACCGATCAAACGGGCCGATGAGAGGAAGTTGTAGATCATCACTGGCTTGAACACATTGAGTTCAAAATGGCCGTTCATGCCGCCCACGTTGATCGCCACGTCGTTGCCGAGCACTTGCGCCATGGCCATGGTCATGGCCTCCGATTGGGTCGGGTTCACCTTGCCGGGCATGATGGACGAGCCAGGCTCGTTGGCAGGGATGGAAACCTCACCAATTCCGCAGCGTGGACCAGATGCCAGCAGGCGGATGTCATTGGCAATTTTGAAAAGAGAACAGGCCACCGTTTTTAATGCCCCGTGTGATTCCACAATGGCATCATGGGCAGCGAGCGACTCAAATTTGTTGGGTGCAGTGATGAAAGGCAGTCCAGTCAGTTTGGCAATCTGGGCAGCCACGTTTTTGGCGTAGCCGGGAGGGGTGTTCAGCCCTGTGCCGACCGCTGTGCCGCCGAGAGCCAATTGCGAGAGGTGTTTCAGGGTATTTTTGATGGCCTTGATGCCATGATCGAGTTGGGCGGCATAACCTGAAAGTTCCTGTCCAAGGGTAAGCGGCGTGGCATCCATCAGGTGGGTACGGCCGATCTTCACCACTTTCATAAAATCCTTGGATTTGGCTTTTAATGTATCCCGTAGTTTTTCCAGACCTTGGATCGTCGTTTCCACCAAAATGGTATAAGCAGCGATGTGCATGGCCGTCGGGAAAGTATCGTTTGATGACTGCGACTTGTTCACATCATCGTTGGGGTGGAGGTATTTTTTTTCGTCGGTCAGTGCGCCACCTTTTATTACGTGTCCGCGGTTGGCAACGACCTCATTCACATTCATGTTCGACTGCGTGCCGCTGCCTGTCTGCCAAACGACGAGCGGAAATTGATCGTCGAGCTTGCCTTTTAATATTTCATCACAGACCTTCCCGATCAAGGTGGCCTTTGTTTTTGGTAAAACGCCGGCATCCATGTTGGTCAGTGCTGCTGCTTTTTTCAAAATAGCAAATGCTCGGATCACCTCAATGGGCATGGTGTTGCCGCCTATTTTAAAATTCTCTTTTGAGCGCTGGGTCTGGGCGGCCCAATATTTATCGGCAGGTACTTTTATGAAACCGATGGAGTCTTTTTCTTTTCGGAAAGTCATATTTTTTTGTTGAAATGTTTAGAATGGTTTATCAATGGCTTACATGAAAACCAAGCCCTAAGTAACGGCTGCAAATTTAGGGTAAAATAAAGGAAAGGTTGTAAAAAGGAATCTACTTTGAAGTGATGATTTTCTTGAAAAATATTTCTGATACTTTCATTTTAAATTCAGGCAAAACTGGAGCAGCCGAGCATACGTCATCGCCTTTTCGTACCTTCATATCCGTCATATTGGCACCCGAATAAACATGGACTGTGTTGTTGTTTGGAAAAATATGCCAAGCAACCTTCACACTTGCGGTCCGATATTCATCCATTTTCTTTTCCAGCTTTTCGGTGGTATCGTTTTTTGAAATAACTTCTATAACAAAAGGAGGGACTTCTATCACACCTGGCTTTGCCAAACGGTATATTTGTTCATCGGTCAACCAAGCGGCATCTGGCCTACGGTGGACATCGCTTAAAAATTTCAAGTCAGCTTCTGCCAAAAGTTCACCAAATACTTTTTTAGCAAACAATAATTTATGAAAAAACTGGATAAGGTTCTTTTGGATGTAAAGTTGGGTTGGGTTCATTGACTGGTCTGTTTTTTCGACTATGCCATGCACCCATTCATATTTGTACCCATCCTCTCTACTCAGGTATTTTTTTTCAAACCCTTCCCACGAAACTTTTCGGGAAGATATTTTTTTAGGAATGGTATCACCGGATGACCTACTTTGTTGTAATGCTGATGCTGTTGACATGATCTTAGAATTTAAAACAAATATAACCTTTTCGTCCTTATAAGTACAAGGTTAAACAAATTCCCCGCCCTAACGTTTTCCGAATAATTCTTAACCTGCCTATCTTGGCGGGTCTTTTTTAAAACTTCCGCAGTTCCGTCGTTTGTAGTTATTTCATTTCAAAACGAAAACCGTACTTCCAACCGGACTGCCTCAAATTAATACTAAAAAACATGGCATTTACACTTCCAGATCTCCCTTATGGCTTCGATGCGCTTGAACCTCATATTGACGCTCGCACTATGGAAATTCATCATGGCAAGCACCACGCAGGTTATACCACCAAACTAAATGCAGCTATTGCTGGCACTGACTTGGAGGGAAAGAGCATTGAAGATATTTTAGCGAATGCATCCCAGCATGGCAATGCCGTCCGTAACAATGGTGGCGGTTTTTACAACCACAGCCTTTTCTGGGAAATCATGTCCCCCGATGGTGGTGGCGAGCCTACTGCCCAGATGAATATTAGCAAGGCGATTGACCGTGATTTTGGCTCGTTTGAAAATTTTAAAAAAGAATTTTCGGCAGCAGCAGGCACCCGTTTTGGATCAGGTTGGGCTTGGCTTTGTACTGATAGCAGCGATAAGTTGTTCGTTACTTCTTCACCTAACCAGGACAATCCACTGATGGATGTTGCCGATAAGAAAGGTACACCGATTCTTGGTCTCGACGTTTGGGAGCATGCTTACTACCTGAACTACCAGAACCGCCGACCTGATTACGTAGCTGCATTTTTCAATGTAATCAACTGGCACGAAGTAACCAAAAGGTATAATGATGCCAACCCTGGTGCGATGCAGTAGGGGTGGGAAATTCCTGAAATTAGGAAATTAGAAATTAGTGGCCCTTGGATTGGAGTCGCTTGAAATAAAAAGCCTGGTGCATACTGCTGCACTGGGCTTTTTCATTTTCCCTGAGGTGACACTTTTGGGCGGGGAATGTGGTTGGAAAGGTGTTGCATCTATCTGACTGTTTTTGAGGCAACGCCTTTCCACCCGCTACTACTTACGCAAAGGCGTCACCTCAAAAACAATTTTTTGGTGACCTGTCCTCCTCCCATTTCAAGCTTTACAAAATACAAGCCACTGGAGACATCGGGTAAATTCAGCCATTCGCTGTTCTGACCGATCGGTAGGTTTTCTTTTTCGGTAAAAAATACCTGGCTGCCCAACATATTGAAAACGCTGATTTTGGCATCGGCAGATTCTGACAGTTCAAAATTCAAGAACACCCCTTCAGTAGCAGGATTTGGTGTCAAAGTTACCTCCCCTGTGATCTGTGTGATTTCATCCGTACCGCTTATTGGGTCGAAAGTATTTTTGTCAAAAGAAACATGCATGATGTACTGGTCTGGCGTAGTTGCGCCATTCAGGGTCAGCCCAGGCTCAAAATCCTGGTGGTAAATGAATTCGATCCGGTCGCCGATATATGCAGGAATAGAAGGGTATGCGCCTTCCACAAATTCAAAAAATTCTGTTACATCCCCATTTATCAGATCAAAAGGATCAGTCCAAGTGGCTCCGCCATCTGTTGATTTCACAATAAAAACATGACGGTAAGTCAAGTCGTCCACACTGATGAACGACTCATGCAAAGCCGTGTAAACCAAGTAGATGTCTCCGTTTTCGTCGATGCCGGAAGTTGGGAAACTGGTCAACCCGGTATTATTGTAGCGGAGGTCGGCCAACGCACCGTTTATCGTGATTGTCATATCTCCATCAAAATCTTCCAAATTGGCGATGATGTCAATTTCATCTGTTGCGTGGTCTTCGTTCCAATATGCAATGCCTTCCGAATCAAGCCAAAGGAAACGGTCTGCACCTTGTGCGAACACATACATTGAACCAAAAAATACATGAACTTTTCCGCTATTGTCAATCAGTACAGAGCCGGAATAATCTGCCGTGTAAATTGATACTGAATCAGGGGCATTTGGGTCAAATGGCACATCGCCTGGGCCATAGCCGCTGCCATCGTATTTGTCCAAAGGGAAATCATTTACGATGGTTTTTACCCAGGTCTCACCATTGTCTTCAGATTTAAAAATGGCCACGTCGCCCCAACTGTCAAATATCCCGATGGCCACAGTTTCGCCATTTACTGCGATGTTGTATGATTCACCAGCTGCATTTGAGTAAAAAGTGGAATCCAAGCCTGGAATCACGACATCCACTTTGTCCCAGGTTGCCCCCGCGTCGGTTGAGCGGTAGTAAAGTGGGTGCTGGGGCATGCCAAGATGGACGGCTCCTCCAAACATAGGGTCAACTGAAACCGCCACGGCGTGGATCGTATTGCCATCGGGGCCGCCAGTGGCGACTTTCCCCCAAACAGGGCCACCCGTTACAGTAGATGGGATTTCAGTTTCTGTCCAGTTTGCATCACCCGGCATTTTGGTGTGGGTCTGCAAATACCACTGAGTAGCAGAAGTGTTTTTATGCGAAAAAACGACCTCCAACCCGTTCGGCGTACTTGTAAAAGATGGGTATCCTGAGCGAGTGGCTTCGAGACTGAAATCGGGTTCTGGGCCCCAGTCGTTTCCATCAAAATGGTTGTAGGCAGCGCCGCGGTCAGGCCAGCCACCTGCTTGGTCGAAGCCAAAAAGCCAAGTTGCTGATACTTTCCCATTGCCCAGGTCGGTAACCCTGCGGCTAGGACTGCCGATGGTTTGCAGATCGAAACGGGTGATCCCGATCTCCTGTTCTATATCGCGAAAATTGATGGAAGGGGCAGAATGGCCTGGTGCAATTTCTGGAAGCGGCGAGGGCTGCGGTTGCATCCTTGCGGCTCTTTCTCCGTTTATGTTTTTGGGAAGCTGTTGTGCCTGCAACGAGGCGAAGGCAATCAGAAGGAGTGAAAGAAGTAGTGTTCTTTTCATAGAATTTTCTTTTTTGGTGAAACAATCGAATGCGTAGAATTATGCTGTTCCACATACAAGATTTTGTACAGTGGTTTTAGGCTTTGTTACTTAACACCACTAAACCGATTCCAAATGCACAAACCCAAAGGTGGAACAGTATGGATGAAAACGTAAAGTCGGAATTTTTTAATAAAGCAAAGTAACTCCACCTGTTTTTTTGATAATTTTGAAAAAATAAAGGTCTATCCGTAATCTGGATTACCATATTTGACGATTATAGACTTTGTGTTTTTGGCGTAACCAGAAGTTGTACTTCTGAATTTGTATTCGCCAGAAGTACAACTTCTGGTTACATTTCCTACCTAATTCCTAATTTTTAAATATGCCAACAATAAAACAAATCATATCACATCTCGAAACCATTGCTCCAACTTCGTATCAGGAAAGTTACGACAACGCTGGGCTGATTACGGGCGATCCGGCATGGGAAGCCAAAGGTGCCGTCATTAGTTTGGATGCGACGGAAGAGGTGGTGGGGGAAGCCATTCGGTTAGGATGTAACATGGTCATCGCCCATCACCCGATTGTTTTCAGGGGATTGAAAAAAATCAATGGCAAAAACTATGTGGAACGAACGGTGATTAAGGCGATTAAGAACGATGTAGCCATTTATGCGATTCACACCAATTTGGACAATGTGTACCATCAAGGCGTGAATGCTAAAATTGCCCAAATCTTAGGGCTTGAAAATACCCGGATTTTAGCACCCAAAAGTTTAATGAAGCGGTTAAAAGCTTATATCCCGGGCCAAGAGATCGGTAGTTTGTTAACCGCTTTACCTAAAGCAGGTGCGGTCAATGTCAACTACTCCAGTGAAAATCAGGTATTTATAGATAAAAATGAATACCTGCATGAGGGACGAAAACTGGAAATAACTTTTCCTTCAGGCTTGCAATCAAGGATCGTTGCAGAAGTGAAAAAAAATGCTCCTGGTGCTTATTTAGAAATAACAAGCATAGAAAATGCGAGTACCGAAATTGGATCAGGCATGATCGGCGAGCTGCCAAAACCTATTGATGAAATGGATTTTCTGACTAACCTGAAAAGCACGATGAAAACGGGCTGTGTCCGCCACACCCGCCTGCTTGGGAAACTTGTAAAAAAGGTCGCCCTTTGCGGTGGTGCCGGCAGTTTTTTGTTGCCCCATGCCATGCGCCAGAATGCTGACGTATTTGTGACGGGGGATTACAAATACCACGAGTTCTTCGATGCCGATGGTCAGATTGTCATCGCTGACATCGGACACTTTGAAAGTGAGCAATATACGATTGACCTTTTACATGAAATTATCAGGGAAAAATTTCCTACTTTTGCGCTCCATTTAACGAAAGTGACCACAAATCCTGTGTTTTATTTATGATTTATGGTTCTCGCAAATTGCAAATCACAAACAACAATCCTAATTTAATATGGCAGCAGAACTAACCGTTGAAGAAAGACTCAAAGGCCTTTACGAACTTCAACAAATTGATTCAAAGATAGATGAACTGGAAATCCTTAAAGGGGAACTTCCGATGGAGGTGCGTGATCTGGAAGATGAAATTGGTGGCCTGGAAACCCGCTTCCGCCGCATCAATGAAAATGTGGAAGACCTTGAAGGGGAAATCAGCCGTTACCAGTCCAATATCTCTGAGGCGAATGCCCTCATCGAGCGCTATACCAAGCAATCGGAAAATGTAAAAAACAACCGGGAGTATGAAGCCCTTACCAAGGAGCTTGAGATGCAACAACTTGACATACAGTTGTTTGAGAAGAAAATAAAAGAAGCGAACGTCGTCTTGGAAACCAAAAAGGTAACCTTGGGTGACACCAAAGAACGGTTGGATGCAAAAAAAGCCAACCTTGAAGCAAAAAAAGTTGAGCTGGAAGCTATTCAGGTAAAAACAGCAAAAGAAGAAGAAAAGCTCCGAAGAAAGAGCGATAGGGCAACCAAAAAAATTGAAGACCGCCTGCTAAAAGCTTATCGAAAAATCCGCACTTCTTACCGCAACGGCCTTGCCGTTGTGAACGTCGAGAGAAGTTCATGTGGAGGTTGTTTCAATAAAGTGCCTCCGCAGCTGCAGCTTGAAATTTCTATGCGCAAGAAAGTGATCGTTTGCGAACATTGCGGCAGGGTACTGGTGGACGACAACATTATGGTAGCCAAAAAGGAGGAAGAAGAAGTGGCTGCTTAAATCCACCAGCAGAAAAGAAGAGAAACATTTGGTAAAATAGATGTAAAAAGCCTTGGAGTACTGCCTCCAAGGCTTTTTTCATAATTTACCATTTTGCATTTTATTGGGATCAAGTCCTCTAATCTTGGTAGTTATTTCCCCATGAGATTTCCGAAATTGCCCGTGGGCAGTGTTTCGTAGTGGGTATGGTCTTTTTTCAAATTGGCTGAAATTTCGGAAATCAGCGGTTAGGGAACATGAGTGTTTTTATTTTTGATTAATTTCAAGGTTCCAACCCCAATATCAATTTCGAAATATGCGTAATCAAAAACTGAAATTGTTGTCTTATGTCGTGATGGCTTATATGTTGTTGGCCTTCACCTGGTGGGCCTTGCTCCTGTTCACAAAAAATAAAGATGTATTTCATGCCAAGCAGGGGTTGGTGAAAATTGGGATGATTGCAGAAGGCCTGGTGCAAAACCAAGCAGAATTTGAGCAAATGCCAGACTACCAAGCGCTGCAACGTGAATACAAACGACAAGAATGGATGATTTTTGGAGAAGCCAGCGTGTTTGTGATGACCCTCGTGGCGGGAATGTGGTTTATCCACAAAAGTTATTCCCGCGAGGTGCAAGCCAACCAACAGCAGCGGAATTTCCTATTGTCTATAACGCACGAACTCAAATCGCCCATTGCATCTATCCGATTGGTTTTGGAAACTTTGATAAAATGGGACTTGCCAAAGGGGAAGACAGATCAACTGGCCACCAGCGCCCTGAAAGAAAACGAGCGGTTGCACCAATTGGTAGAGAACCTGTTGCTTTCTGCGAAGTTGGAAACAGCATACCAGCCTGATTTTGAGGAAGTTGATCTTGATGCATTGTTGCAAAACCTTTTTGCGGAAGCAATTGAGCGCCACCCTAAAATGAAATTGGTTTACGATAAAAAAGGTAACTTGCCCCTGATGAAGCTTGACCGTTCCGGCATAACATTGTTGGTGAACAATTTGGTGGGAAATGCTGCAAAATATTCTGAAGGCCCTGCTGAAATTGAAGCTCATTTGGAAGCAAACAGTAAATATGCTACCCTGACTTTTGCTGACCGGGGTATTGGCATCCCAGATGATGAAAAGCAGAGTGTCTTTGAAAAATTTTACCGTGTCGGAAGTGAAGAAACCCGCAAAACAAAAGGTACGGGATTGGGATTGTTCATCGTCAACCAGATCGTAAAGGCTCATAATGGCAGCATCCAAATACTTGACAACCAGCCTCAAGGGACGGTTTTTAAGATTGGACTGGGATTGGGGAATAGTTGATTGTTATCAGCTATCAATATAGCCAGTTACACCGCAGGTGCGAGGCTTCCGGTAACAGCATGCTTCTGTAACAGCAAGCATAGATTGTTACTAGTAAGATTACTAGTAACATAAGTTCTCATGCATAAAGAAACAAATAGTGAATAGAATTACGATTATATACCTTTTTTTAATTGCGGTCTTGTTTATAAGTTGCGACCGAAAAACTGAGAAAAGTATATCCAATAAATACATTTCATTCAAAGTTGATTCTATTAAAATCTATGATGCCAAAGACGTTTCTAAAAATATTTTCATGTTCTCACCATTAGGGCATAATGACAAAATATGGACAATAAATACAACACGTCCTCATGAATTGGATTTGATAACTGGAGAATGGTCTCCATTGTCAATAAAATTTGGAAATGTTTTCAAGAGGCAAGTAAGAGAAGATGGAATATGGAAGGATGAACATAGTGGCGAAACCTATATTAGCTGTTTTCACGATGGGTTGATAAGATATTATCCTGATATTGATACATTTGAATTTTTAAGAATTCATCCAGTTACAGCATTTTATCCAAGAAAGAAAAATATTGTTTTGGGCACAGCAAACGGTCTGTATTTTCTAAATAGAAATGATAACAATTTAACTGTTGCTGGAAATTTCCCTTTAGATATTTGGGTTAATTCTATTCATGAATTGAATAATGATACACTTATAGTTAATTATAAATATTACTACCATATCACAACAACTGCATTCGGTGAAAAGAATATTAGTAAACCAAAGTCCGAAGAAAGAGCAAACTATAATTATATATCACGGGAAGTTAAAAGTAAATTGCCAACCCTTAGTGGTGGATTTCGTGAATTTAATAGCGACAGTATAAGCTGGTATTATAGAGAGGGTGAACTTTTCTTCTCTAAAAACAAAAATATTTTTTACACATTCCCCGAATTTCCAGAAGGATATGTTAGGCACATGCTTGAGGACACAGACTACCTATATACCTTGTTCAATAACCAATTCGTGATATTCAATAAAGAGTATATATTCGAAAAATCGATTATTCATGAAGTTTCGAATTATCAGGAACTGCGAAAGGAATTATTGCAAAAAAGGGATGACTTGTATCAAAGTGAAATACCATTTGATAAATATTTAGCAAGCTCAATAGCCCTTTATAAAGATGAAAAATATTCCGGTTATTCAGACCTAAACAATATATTACAAAACATTCCGAAAAGCTTTGAATATTATAGCTACAAACAAGGTGTGGAAAATCTCAATTCAATTTTGGAAAATGATACTATTCCTGAAATGTTTAAATACAGTATCATCAAAGGGATTTGCAGAAAATACACTACATCAGCAAAACTTGACAGTGCATTGATTTACTTCAATTTGATAACGGAATTGTATCCTTCAAACAAAGATGAATGCATTGATTATTCCTTTCCTTGTATAACTAAAACACATAGCTTTTTAGATAGCCTAAGAAATGAAAATGTCCCTACTGATAAATTTATGTTCTTTGAAGCAAAAGCAAAAGAAAATATGATTCATTGTAGTTGTTGGTTTGGAGACAGTTATTATAATTATTCAATTGTCGAAGAAAGGTATCAAGAACTATTAACCACCCACCCAAATAGCGAATATGCAGATGATGCGGAATTCTGGTTGATAAACTACCAAAATTATGGTGATGAAGAAGGAGGATACCCCTTAAATGAAATACCAAGAATTAGACAATTCACAAGTAAGTATCCAAATTCTAACCTTATACCAGAATTGCTAATGAATATAGCATACTCATATTCGATTGAGTACTCGGAGAATATTGAACAGAGAATAAAAAATATAGATAAAGGAATTAAGGAGTTAAAAGGATTAAAGATTAATTATCAATTAGATTCGATTGAATTAGTAAATGTGGAGAAAACCTTAAAACAATTTGAACATCAAGAAAATGAATTGACATATAATATAGCAATAGTGCCTTTGAAAAGCGACTATAAGATGAATGAAGAAATTGAAATAGAAGTTACCTTATCAAACAACAGTTCAATACCTAAAACCTTGAAGCTTTTTCAAAATGACAGTTATGTTTCATTTGGAATTCATCCAAATAAAAAAGCCAAATTTATTCCAATTGCTGAGTCTGATTCAATAATGAAGGACTTTATAATATTGAGAGATGAGCCACTCAAGCAAAATATCAAGCTTAATAAGTTAGCCCGTCATTGGGATGGTGGAAAATTAGGAAGATTTAGTTTTGAAGAAGAAGGATTGTACTATTTAACATGCTTTTCAAGAAAGAATAATCTAAGTTCCAAACAAGTCAAAATATATATAAAGAAATAGTACGCATGAGAACAATGTATATGACGGTCATGCCCAGCAAAAGCTGGTCACGCCGCATATACGAGAACGTTAGTCGCAAGAAAGTTAAAATTGAAGAGGATAGATTAAGAATAAGGCCAAAATTTCTTATTAAATAATTCAAAAAATGCTACAGAAGGGGATCGTAATTCTGAAAAGATAGATTTCATTTTCATCGTTTCAAGGTTAATCTGGAAGGTTGCCGATTTTTATTAATGTTAGGCTGTGGTAATGCATTGGTGATAATAGTGCAGCCGTTATGAAGTTTAGAAAATGAAATTAACGTTTTGTGAGAATAACAAAAATTGAAAAAGCTCATAATTATGGATACTTCCCAATATTTTTATCGAAATGTGATCTTGTCCATGGTGGATAATAAAGTTTCACTGATCGACATACATAATCCTGATCAAAAGGGGCAAGCCCTTGACCCTTGGTTTGGACTCGTGCTGCAGTATGCGAATGGACACCTTACAATTGAAACGCTTTATCAGGATTTATCAGTAAGGTACGATGGCTCCCCTCCTGCCAACCTTGAAACAACCATTCATTCGGTAGTTGATCGTCTTGTCGATTTAAGATTTATTGTATTAACTAAAGAAGCAACAGACTTACCTTATTACTTATCTCTTCCCTTTGAACAAATGGATGTTGAAAAAGCTAAAAAATTACTAAAAGAGGACAAGGTAAAATAAGATTAAAACAAAAAAAATATGCTTGTAAATGAATTTAGCTCAACCTGCCGATTATATGAAGGGTTTCAGGTATGGGAAATCGAAAACATAACTGCTTTTTTGAATGGAAATGGAGTTTTAGCAAGTATTTTCCAAGATTATTATAATATCCCTATAGAAGAAATTGAAGAAAAAAGAAGTGACATTGCAGATAGTGATTTTGATATAATCACCAAACTTTTAAGTCTCGTTAATGATAAATCTTTTTTCATTTTCACCTTACACGATAAAAATCATTTGGATCTTGTAGGAATGCAACGAATGAAAGTCATGAATTTCGGTATCGACATTGAAAAAATCAAAGATGACCGTGTTTATGCCATTATTATGGATAAGCGGAGTAGTTAAAAGTGGCAGTGTGCAATCTCCTTATATGAGGCAGAATTGAAGGAATATAATATATTCTAACAAACTCTATATTAATGAATTAGAGGGATTGTATAATCAATTGAATTCCTTTTCAAACATTTTTACTTCAAATATTATTATTTGCAAGGAAAGCCTTAATGATCTAAGACTTGGCTGAGTCATTATCTTTTCAAAAATGAAGAAGGATCCTGCGACTAACAAAGGCATATCGATCAGTCGGGCTAAACGCCCGACCGCCATATGTACGAGCTGTTGTCGGGCATTAAAAAACAATTTATAAAAAATCTATTCATGAAATTAATTATCAAATTGTTTGGAATACTAATGCTCCTTTCAGGTATATCATTGCTTATTAAGCCCGAAATCATTTTCGGTTGGATAGAAAATAAAATGGAAAACACCTCACTAAGTAGGTGGAGTTAAATAATCGACACTTTTGACGAGGTTACCTGCCTACCGGCAGGCAGGTTTTTTCGTCAGACAAGGCAAAAAAAATTAGCATAGCCATAGCTACGGTCATTTTTTTTAACAAAGTATGGCGAAAAAAGAGGCCGCCAAAAGTGTCGATT
>JAJCYI010000223.1 GCA_029263015.1 Saprospiraceae bacterium
CGAAATATTACAAATTTTGAGTGTCTCCGTTTTTGACAAAACCCCTCTAAATCAGCTACTTATGAAAGGCGATTTACAGTTATCAGTTAATGTTGATCACAATCAATTGATTCTGTTCGATTTATAACGCAACACTAGTGACCATAGACCATATTTTTCCACGAATCCTTGATGGTTTACCACTTTTGAAAACCTCGCCCTTTGTTGTGCAGATTGCAATGCTCATAAATACCAAAAAACGCATTACGTGGATGTGATCTCAGAAACAAAAGTGAGCTTGTTTCACCCTCGTAATGATTATTGGCCAAATCATTTTCAGTGGAATGAAGATGAGACACTAATTGTTGGAGTTACTTCTGTTGGCCGAGCCACTGCTGATTTATTAGAAGTGAATAGAGAGGGGAATGTCAATTTACGGATATTGTTGCAGATGGTTGGGCTGCATCCGCCAGATAAATACATTTTGGGTTAGGCGGTTTTAATTCCCTAACGCTTGCGTCGAAGAAACTAATAATTCAGCTTTGATTTCCCGTCCGCTTGCGGCGGAGTAGTTCAATTTGCCTTATCCTACAGGTAGAAATCTGAACCTCCATCATTTTCTGACCAAGTGTTACCGATCAAAGGCCTACCTTTTTTATATACTCTGGAAATATCAATACCCGCTGAACATCTCCTGGGTTGAATAGAAAGGGTTGTACATCAGCGGCCAACGTTTTAAAATCATACTTTTCACACACAGTTACCAAATGTTGTCGAAGGTCATCAGGCGTTGATATATCCAGTCGGAATTTTAGAAAACCATAATTGGGCTTCGTCTTGCCAAGGAGAATAACGGCATCAAAAAAATCCCTTCCTTTTGGCCGCCGCCGCTGTGTCATGGCGAGAAATTTTTGACTCAATAAAATGTCAATAGGAGTAGTATATATATTGGTAAAAACATCAAATTTGTTGAGGAAGTGACGTTGAGGTTCAAAAGAGAAATGTTGTGGCTCGGTATCGAGGTTGATTAATATCTTTGCCTCGGAGTGGCCGCTTAATCCTGTTTCAAATAACAACCCTGGAAAGCGGATATAACAGTGAAATGCACCGCTCATTACATTGCGGATTTCCACTTTAAAACCTTGAGACTCAAGCCCGGTTTTAATGATACCAGAAACTATTTCAAAGTCTCGTTTCGATAAATCAAAATTGTCGAAATCTAGGTCTTCAGAAAACCGCTGGCTGTTATGGACAATACGAAGACAAGTTCCTCCCAAAAAGGAAAATTTGCTGGCGTATTTGCTCTGAAATAATATTTCGAGAATTTTATACTGCAAATATTCTCTTAGCAAAAACTCTCCACGGTTTTGCAACTGTTCGGGATAAAAAGATTTTATCTCAAGTAATGACATCATATTTCAGCAGGAATTTGTTGAAAATATTAAACCTTTCCTCCAAAACTTTGGAAGAAAAAAGAGAAAGGTACATCTCCATTTTTTCCATATCCAACTGCTTGCTCAATTCAAATAAATTAAGCCGCAGTTCAAATAAATCATCCTCTGATGAAAGGCTGGGCCACAAATAGAGCAAATCCAGAATAGCTTTTTCAGGTTCAGCTATTTTAAAATAAAACTCATCTATCTTTTCCAAATGGTATCCAAAAAACAAATCTTTTTTGACATTGCGGTATTGGAATGCCCCAATAGGGGTCTGGAAAAGATTCGTTTTTTTGGTGGCGATGGATGTAATCGTAAAAACTCCTTCAGGTATAAAATCATACCACCGTAAAGCAGATTGCAGTGAAATGTAGGAAGGGAAATAAATTTTATTTGCAATAAAAAACAGATCGGCTTCGCCAATGACCGGACGAGCGGTGAGGCGATAATAGCCCTGTCGGATTTTTTCGAGGTATCCTTTCTGTTGCCAGCGGGTCAGCGCATTACGGTCAAAGTTTGGAAAGACTTTTTCAATCTCAAAAGTGGGTATGACAGGGAAGGTAGAGAATGCTCTTTGGAATTCCTGAAATGTCATTTTATTTCTATTTTTCAGCAAAAATACTGAATTTTGGAAATAAAATCAATTCAGATGATCCTTCCCCAACTCCTCACCTTCTTTCCCATCGCCTCCATATAATTCCGCAACCTTTCATTTAAGGGATGAGTCAACTCAGCATCTTTGTCCAAAATTCGCTGTGCGATAGCCCTGGCCGTCCTTAAAATTTCACCATCCCTTCCGAGGTCGGCGATGTGGAGATTGAGCATGCCGCTTTGTTGGGTGCCTTCCATGTTGCCGGGGCCACGGAGTTTTAAATCGGCTTCGGCAATATCAAAGCCATTGTTGGTGCGTACCATGGTGGCGATGCGTTCCCGTGCGTCGGTGCTGAGTTTGAAATCAGTCATCAGGATACAATAGCTTTGGTCGGCACCCCGGCCTACGCGACCCCGCAGTTGGTGGAGCTGCGATAGGCCGAACCGGTCAGTACTTTCGATGACCATCACGCTGGCGTTGGGTACATTGACGCCAACTTCGATCACGGTGGTGGCGACCATGATCTGGGTTTCGCCTTTTACGAAGCGCTGCATTTCGAATTCCTTGTCCTTGGCTTTCATTTTGCCATGCACGATGCTGATGGCATAATCAGGTAGTGGAAATTCCCGTGAAATGGCTTCATAGCCTTCCATCAAGTTCTTAAGATCCAGCTTTTCACTCTCTTCGATCAACGGATATACCACATAGATCTGCCGTCCCTTTGCTATTTCTTCTTTCATAAAACCAAAGACCCGGATGCGGTGGTTTTCATTTCGGTGCGTGGTCGTAATGGATTTTCGGCCTGGCGGTAATTCGTCAATCACAGACACATCAAGGTCGCCATATAAAGTCATGGCCAGCGTGCGGGGGATCGGCGTGGCCGTCATCACCAGGATATGGGGTGGGAGGGGTTTTCCTTTTTTCCAAAGAGAAGCTCGTTGTTTTACGCCAAAACGGTGCTGCTCATCAGTAATGGCAAGGCCGAGATTTTTGAATTCCACCCAATCTTCTATGAGTGCGTGGGTGCCGATCAGGATATCAATTTCACCTTCTAGGAGGCGCTCCAAAATGGCTTTCCGCTTTTTACCTTTTATTGAACCAGAAAGAAAGGCGACCGTAATGTCCATGCCATCTACTTCCTCGCTAATGCCTACAAAGTGCTGCTGGGCCAAGATTTCGGTGGGAGCCATGAGGCAGGTTTGGAAGCCGTTGTCGAGCGCGATGAGAATGCACAACAAGGCTGTCACCGTTTTGCCACTGCCAACATCGCCCTGGAGCAAGCGGTTCATTTGGATGCCCATGCCCATGTCCTGCCTTATTTCTTTGACGACCCGTTTTTGTGCACCAGTGAGTTCGAACGCCAATCTTTCCTTATAAAATTTGTGGAAATGATCACCAACTTTTGAAAAAACATAACCTTTGATTGATGCCTTTCTGCGGTGTTTGCTTTGCAACAGGCGCATTTGCAAGAAAAACAATTCCTCAAATTTGAGGCGATTGGTAGCGGCATCGAGCTGTTGCTGGTTTTTGGGAAAGTGTATCCAATTAACTGCTTCGTGCCTGCCTATTAGTTTCATCTTTTCTATAAGATATTCAGGAAGGTTTTCAGGAAGATCGGCTGGTGACATTTTACTTAAAAGCAAACTCATTAAGCTGCGGCGGCCTTTGGCGTCAAGTCCTTTGTTATTGAGTTTGTCGGTGCTTGAATAAACGGGAGCAAAGGTGAGGTTGGCCTTTAAGTTCTGTTCCGATACCTCTTCCATTTCGGGGTGGGCTATGTTGAGGAAACTGTTGAAATAATTGACTTTGCCAAAGGCGACATATTGTTTGCCGACCTCCAACTTGTTTTGCAGCCAAAAAATTCCCCGGAACCAGACCAGTTCTATGACGCCTGTTTCATCGCGCAGCCGCCCGACCAGCCGCTTTTTACGGCCATCGCCCAACACGTCGAGTTTTCGTAATATACCTTTCAATTGAACCTCGCCGCTTTCGTTGCTCAGGTCCATGATCCTGTGGAATCTTGTTTTATCGACATAGCGGTAGGGGTAAGCGGTGAGCAGATCACTGAACGTATGAATGCCGAGTTCCTTTTTGAGCATATCGGCTTTTACAGGGCCGACACCTTTAAGGAATTCTATAGAAGTTTGGAGAAATGTGGACATTGGAATGGTGCATTGGTGCTTCTGGGTGCGGCAGTAAAGGTAGTAGAAAATTAGCTTTTTAAGGAAGCTGAAAAAAGCAACTTTAACATACACTGTGGCGTCTTTTAGAACATGTTCTAAATTTTAAAATAAATGATTTATCAGGAATACCAGCCGGCTGCTTATTTGTCAAAACATATAGAATGTTACTGGGAACTAGAGTTGTTGCCAGGTGAGATGGGTCGCCAATTTATAACTTTTTCGCCTGACTGTACTTTTGAAATCCTATTTTCTGAATGCCCTCTTTTCTTCAAACGTGTCAACACCCACGATATAGAAGAAGTATCAAAAGGTGCTGTATTTGTAGGACAAAAAACTTGTTGCGTAAAATTGGTAATTGACCAGTCAACCAAAATTTTTGGAGTAAGATTTAAACCGTTTGCATTTGCAAATGTGATCCAAAGACCACTTCACTTATTAAATGACAAAATTCTGCTTCTTGAAAAAATATTTTCATTAAATGCTCAGGATCACAAGTCCATGAAAGCAATCTCTTCGACTATACCCATTTCGGATAAGATTGAATTAGTTGAGTTTTTATTGAGGCGATTGCTAAAAAAATCTTTCTCAGTGGATCAAGTTTTCCGTGCCCAAATCAATTATATCCTTGACCGAAAAGGCATTGTCAAAATAACGGACCTGTTTTCAACTTTTGGCGTGACGAAAGCTACTCTTCGGAAACATTTTATTAATAAAATGGGGCTGTCGCCAAAAAAGGTTTCGAGGATATGGAGGGTCAATTATTTCTTGCATTTACAAAAAAGTATGCCCAGTAAGAACCTGACCGAATTGGGCATCGCATCAGGCTATTACGATCAAGCTCATTTTACCAAGGAGTTCAGATGTTTTTTTGGCGACTGCCCAAGTCGTTTTTTCCGGAATAAAAATCAATTGATGGGAATATCGCAAGAGACCATTTCGCGAAGATTTACCAATCAATATGATCCAAGATAGGCATATGAGAAGCGACGCTTTTCAAAAAAGCGATACTTCGTGGTAATCAGTAGGTTTACTTTTTTACAATTATTCCCGCAAGTTGTCCCCTTAATTTTGCATGGCTTTGTATTCGATAAAAGCATGCCCTTTATATTCTTCCTTTCATTCACCAATTTAACTCAATATGAAAAAATTATCTATTTGTCTTTTAGCATTCCTAGTCACCACAATTTGCTGTCAACCATTGACGGCACAAAATGATGGGCTGACACAAGCATTTAAAGAACAGACAATTAAGGGGGTCAACGACTTGATGATTGACCATTATGTTTTCCCGGAGGTTGCTAAAAAAACAGCGGCGTATTTGAGCGAACAGTTGAAATCAGGTCAGTACGACGATATATCAGATGTCGGTTCTTTTGGCGATGCCTTGACCAAGGCTGTCCAATCTGTCAACCATGATAAACATATGCGCATTCGCCCGATGCCTGTGCGGAAAGAAGTTGAAAATACGCCAGAAAGGATGATAGAAGAACAGATGGCAAATTTGATACAACATAGAAATAGAATGGCGGGGTTTAAGGAAGCGAAAAAGCTGGATGGGAATATTGGTTACCTTGATCTGAGGGGATTTGCATCGGTGGACGCTGGCGCCCCGGTCGCAGATCTTTATATGGGGTTGTTGGAAACTTCAGATGCTGTTATTATTGACTTGAGAAAAAATGGAGGGGGAAGCCCAGAAATGGTTCAATATTTATGCAGCTACTTTTTTGATAAGCATGTCCACTTGAATAGCTTGTATTGGAGGCAAGGGGAACAGACCCAGGAATTTTGGACTTTGGGTGAAGTAGGTGGAAAAAAAATGTCGGATGTACCTTTATTTGTCCTTACGAGTGCTCGTACTTTTAGTGCAGCGGAGGAGTTTTCTTATAATATGCAAACCCAAAAACGGGCGACCTTAGTTGGTGAGACAACAGGCGGCGGGGCCAATCCTGGTGGTGGGTTTCCAATTAATAAAAAACTGATGGTTTTCATTCCAACAGGAAAAGCGATTAACCCAGTTACCAAGACCAATTGGGAAGGTGTCGGCGTTGTGCCAGAAGTTAAGACCTTGGCTGAAGATGCATTTGACAAGGCAGTAGAATTGGCCACAATAGCTGCTGAAAATTACAGACATCAATTAGAAAAAAAGTATAAGGAGTTGTTCGCAAATTTGAATAGTAACATAGATGCTTATCGCGGAAGCTCTTCCGAGAAATCAGTTGTTGAAAGTATGAAAGCATGCAAGGAAGCTGGATTGATTGGTGAAGGCGAAATCAATGGTTTAGGGTATCAGTATCTGATCGAACATGAAAAACCATTGACCGCAGAATTGATATTTAAAACGAATACGCTTTTATATCCAAATTCGGCCAATGTCTATGATAGTTACGGGGAAGCTTTGGCCGCAAATGGAAAATTGAATCAAGCGTTGAAAAGTTACGAAATGGCCGTGCAAGTTGCAGAGAAGAACGGTGCGCCTAACCTTGATTTATTTAAAGAAAACCTTGAAAAAATAAAAAAGAAAGCGACCGGAAAACCTTGATTTGTTTGGACAGAGTATCAAAAAAGGGAAGACGCCATTGATTTGGCGTCTTCCCTTTTTTGTAACCGCTCGTTTCGTAAATAATTGATAAACAGTGGTTTTGAAACCGAAGCCAAGAATAATAAACTCATCTAATCCGGTTTGTTAGAATCTGATCTTGGTTTTTCAGTCTCCATCTTTTGGCTGGAAAATACAGCTTCGGCCTCATCGGATTCGTAATTTCCACCATACGCATAGTATTGCAAACCATTTCCCGTTCCAGGATCGATCACCCCAATATCATTACCAGGGTTTGAATCGTATGAATTTGAAGGCATAAATGGATCCGCCTGATTTTCAAAGAGCCTGAAAGTTCCGTGAAACGACTCCTCGGTTGTAAATGTAAAAAGCAACGTTTCCTCGTTTGGATATAATTTGATCTTTGGATTATCTATTACAAAACCAAAAGAAACATAGGCCTTGTCAGCGGCTTCATTGGGCCCATTTACCCTGGCATTTTCTATCCAGGAACCACCATAATTGATAAAATTTGAATAGGTGAAATTAATTGGAGTTACAATCGTGACCTGTCCCGAACCTGTGATCGTACGATTGCTCGGTACGATCAAACTATTGGGTTTTACAAAAATCCCCCATGACTGATCTGGCAATTGCTGGATTTTGAATTCTAAAGACTTAGAGGCTTGGTCAGGCTGTGCAAAAAGTGGGGTAGTAAAAACAGCAAGCGTGAAGATGAGGATAAAATGAAGTCGATTCATATTTATGGTTTATTCTGGTATGTGGAGTTCAGACTGGGTTGAGTATGCCAAAAGGGAGGTATCGTTGTCGGAAAAATAGCGTCGCCAATAATGACGATATATGTTCAGGTACTTCAAAGCGAAGGGAGGAATTTTAAGAAAAGATATGAGGAGAAGGAATTGAAATTACCGCAAAAAGGATGCCGCTAGGGTATTCCATTTTTTGCGGGTATTTTTCGCACCTCTGTAGAATGGTTAATTAATGTTTCCTTTCAAGTACAAGAAAGGTGTAAGCATGTTCATTTTTTTCATCGGGCAGGTGGGGTTCGTTGCTGACCTCTTCCCATTCGTCTGATTTTATTTCTGGGAAATGAATATCGCCCATTACCTCGACATCTACTTTCGTTAAATAGATTTTGTTCAACAGTGGAAGGCACATTTCATATATCTGTCCTCCCCCGATGATGAAAACTTCTTCTTCCCCATTTTCTTTTGCCAATTTTAGTGCTTCGTTTAGAGAGTGAGAAACGATACAGCCCGAAGCCATGAAAAATGGATCGCGGGTAATGACAATGTTGGTTCGTTTTGGGAGTGGCCTCCCAATGGAGACAAAAGATTTGCGCCCCATAATAATGTGATGCCCAAGTGTGGTTTTTTTAAAATATTTCAGGTCAGCAGGCAAATACCAGGGAATGTTGTTGTCCTGCCCGATGACGTTGTTTTTTGCTGTTGCTACTATTGCAGATATTGTCATAGATACGAAAGGTTAAGGCAGCTCTTCTCGGATCAATTTTGTGTCAAGTATTAGTTGCTCATGCCATTTCCGATTGGAAGTTATTTCACCTCGCAGGTATTTTTCAATGATAAAGCTGGCAATGGGGGCTGCGTACCTACCTCCTCCACCTGCATTTTCGACGTAAACAGCTATGGCAATCTGGGGGTTGTCGGCTGGGGCAAACGCAATGAAAGTGGAGTGGTCTTCGCCGTGGGGGTTCTGCACTGTACCAGTCTTGCCAGCCAATGCAATATTGGGGATATAAGCAGAGCGAGCGGTACCGGCGGCAACCACCTGTTCCATTCCATTAACTATTGGGGAATAATAGCTGGGATTGATAAGGGGTGTTATTTGCTGCCTATACTTTTCAGGCTTCAATAAAAGGGTATCATTTTTTAAAAAACCTTTGGCAAAGTGAGGGATATAATAATATCCCCGGTTGGCGATAATGGTAGCCATATTGGCCATCTGCAATGTTGTCAATTGCATTTCACCCTGACCAATCCCGAGTGAAACAATGGTGGGCGAACGCCAACTCCCGCGCTCCTTAGGATAGAGTTCATTGTAATATGCCGAGGAGGGGGTGTTGCCACTTTTTTCACCTGGAAAATCTACGCCCAGCTTATGACCCAAGCCCAAAGCTGACAAATAGGAGACCAGTGTGTCAAGCCCTCGTTCTGATTGGTAATATCCATATTGGTCAACTATATCCCGAAATGTTTTGAAAAAATAAGAGTTGCACGACCATTGAAGGGCAGTACTGGGGTTTGCTGGATAAGGATGCCCCCTGCATTTCCTGATATCGTTGGCTGCATTTACGTAGTACCCTGGGCAACTGATGCCAGATTGAGGAGTGAGGACGCCAGTCTCCATGCCAATCAGGCCAATCAAAGTTTTGAAAATAGATCCTGGCGGATATTCAGCCATAATGGCCCTGTTGAACATTGGTTTGTTTGGGTCCTTTTGGATTTCCGCAAATGCAATGCCCCGGTTTTGTCCAATCACCATTGCCTTGGGATCGTAAGTGGGTGAACTTGCAAAGGCGAGTATTTCACCAGTTTTGGGTTCGATGGCAACCACTCCTCCTATCTTATTGTTCATCAATTCCTCCACATAGGTCTGGAGATCAATGTCTGTAGTGGTTATGAGGTCAAGCCCCGAAACAGGAATGGTATCTTTCGAGCCTCCGCTGAACATCCCGACATCTCGGCCTAGGTTATCTTTTAGTACATATTCACAGCCTTTTTCACCTTTCAACTCTGCTTCGTAGGCACGTTCGAGACCAGCAGCGCCGATGTAATCGCCGAGGATATAACCGTTTTTGCCAATTTCTTCTTCCCGCACTTCACGGATATAGCCAAGCATATGGGCCGCACGGTCAACTGGATAGCTCCTGATATTACGGGTTTGGACAAAAAAGCCAGGGAACTCGTACATGCTTTCCTGGAATTTTGCAAAAATCTTAGGTGCTATTTTGCTCATGAAAATAAAAGGAAGGTGCTTGCGGTAACGTACACTCCTGAAATCTTTGTTCAACCTTTCCTCAAAGGACGATTTTGTGATGCCGAGCAGCTCACAGAATTTCAGCGTGTCCATATTCGGCTTCAGCTGATTGTAAACAACTTTCAAATCGTAAACAGGTGTGTTGTTGATTAACAATTTCCTGTTGCGGTCGAATATCAACCCCCGCGCTGGGTATATGGTTTGGCGGCTCATGGCCACGGCATCTGCTTGTATCTTGAACGTATTGTCAAGTACTTGCAATTGAAAAGAACGGCCTGCGAGAATCAACCCCGTAATCCCAAAAACCAAAAGGATATTGTATTGCCTAGTTTTGAGTTGTTGTGGCATTTATGGTTAGCTGTTCCAGTTTTACACCTTAATTTTCTTTGGGGTTTGAAATCTGTTGCTGGAGTAAATTTATTTCTACCCAGTTCTTCATTCGCGGGGATTGAAGATCATTTGAAAAATAGCAACAAAAAGCATTGAAACGACAAAGCTGATGATTGTTTTTTTCAAAATATCAAGAATGAAGACGAAGGTAAAAGCTTCAACAGAGAAATAAAAGAACAAATGAAGGAACATGAGTATGGCCGAATATTGAAAAAACCACCTTATGCCCAGATATTGAACATTTGGGTTTAAGTTGACATTATACCCGCCGCGTGGTTCCAATATTTTTAAAACAAATGTTCGGGCATAGGCTGTAAATACAGCTGCACTTGCATGAAGCCCTAAAGTATCATAAAAAAAGTCCACAAAAATTCCAGCTACAAATCCCAGTAAAATGACAAGTGGGAGTGGTGTCCGCAGGGGAAGGAGGAAAATGAATATTGGGAAAACTATTACATACAGGTATGGAAACCCTTCCCATCCAGTGCCAATTGACTGGAATACCAAGCCCTGTAAAAGAACCAATCCGATGAAACGGTATATATTGGAAAGGATTAGACTGTTCATTTATTCATCATCTTGTTTCACTGTATTTTCAAGTTCCTCCATTTCAATTTTGAACAAGTTTTCCAAGACATATACATATTGGATATTCGTCATATCAAGGTTGGATTTCACCTTGATGTCATAAAAATTATTTCCAGACTTCAATTCAAAATTTTCAATAGTTCCGAGCATAACCCCTTCTGGAAAAATAGCAGAATAACCGCTGGTCTCAACGGTGTCCCCGATTGTAAAATGCGCGTCTTTTGAAATGTCTTCAAGGGAAAACAAGCGGGTATTGTTTTCTTCGTCAATCCATTTCAATAGTCCAAAAAAGTTTTTACTGCGTATTCGGGCACTTATCCTCATCTGTCGGTGCAGCACCGACATAGCTACAGAATATCTTTTGGACACTTTGCGGATAATCCCCACCACGCCGTCGTTGGTGATAATGCCAGTATGTGGTTTCACACCATCTTTTGTCCCTTTGTCCAGAATGATATAATTGTGGTGGTTGTTGACCGAATTCCTAATGATCTTGGCTGTTTTGAAGGTATATTTTGGCTCTTGAAAGGTATTGAAACCTGTATCCATTACTGCTGTCGTATCAATCCCGATGTTGTATATCTGTTCCATCAACTGGGCATTGGCTCTAGCGAGGCGGTAATTTTCATCGTCCAATGAAAAGTAATAGTTTAACCCTGTGGCAGTTTTATGAAAAAAACCAGTGCCTTGGTTCACCGTATTCACATAGATGTCCTTTTGGGTCTGATTGTATTTCACAACCAATGTAAAACATACGATTTCCAGCAAAATGAAAACGAAAAAACCACTAAGTCGGAGAAATAACTGGATTAGGTTGAACATGGTGAATGGTGACTATAGTGTGATTAGTGATTTGAATAAGTTCACTTGGTGCTCACCATTTCCTGCTCACTAATCACTTTTCACAATCAAACACTTTGTCGGTCAATAAGGAAGGAAAAGCGATCTGTATTTTTCAGTGCAATGCCTGTGCCCCTTACCACAGCTCGGAGCGGGTCTTCAGCAATATGCACTTGTAATTTTGTTTTTTGACTAAGGCGTTTGTCGAGGCCGCGTAGCAATGCGCCGCCGCCAGTCAGGTAAAGTCCTGTTTTATAAATATCAGCCGCCAATTCTGGTGGTGTAGATTCGAGGGCTTTCATGACCGCTTCTTCTACTTTACTAATTGACTTGTCGATTGCTTGCGCAACTTCGTTGTAGGAAATTGTGATTTGCTTAGGAATCCCAGTCATCAAATCCCGGCCATTTACGGCGTAATCAGGCGGTGGGTTTTCCAGTTCAAGTAAAGCAGAACCTACATTTATTTTTATCTTTTCAGCGGTGCGCTCACCAATCAATATATTGTGTGCCCGCTTCATGTAATCAACGATATCGGAAGTGAACACATCGCCAGCGGTGCGAATTGACTGGTCGTTCACAATGCCGGAAAGAGCGATTACCGCAATTTCTGTGGTGCCTCCCCCAATATCAATAATTACATTACCAATTGGTTCTTCTACTTCCAAACCGATTCCCAAAGCTGCGGCCATCGGTTCGTAGATCAGGTAGGTTTCTTTAGAATCCACATGGTCTGCTGAGTCGAAAACGGCTCTTTTTTCCACTTCTGTGATTCCTGAAGGGATACAGATTACCATTTTAAGATGGGAAAAAAAGCGGCGCTTGCTGCCTACCATATGAATCATTCCGGCGATCATGTCCTCTGCTGCCTGGAAATCAGCGATTACCCCGTCGCGCAACGGGCGTATCGTTTTGATATTTTCATGTGTTTTGCCGTGCATCTGCATGGCTTTTTGCCCAACGGCAATGGTTTCGTTGGTGCGGCGATCTTTGGCTACAATGGAGGGTTCGTCCACTACAACTTTGCCTTCGCTCAAAATGAGCGTGTTTGCTGTGCCAAGATCAATGGCCAATTCCTGTGTAAAAAAGCTGAAGAATTTCATTAAAGGCTTAAACCTCGTTTTTGTTTTTTCGAAAATCCCTTCAAATAAGTTTTCTATTTATTAAAGGAGGAGGACGTGAGGTGCTATTCGTTTATTGTTAGTCCTTTTAGGCAGGGCGTCCTCCATTTTTCAAAGCGGCACAAATAAAAGAATAAATAGGGAAATACCTCACAATTATTTATTTAAGGTAACGGGTTTCCCCCCAAAATCGTAAAATCGGATAAAATCCCTTGTCAGACAATCACTTCCCACATATTTTTTTTATTAAAATACTTATTGGCCAATTGCTGAATGGCTTCTGAACTAAAGCTTTTAATTTCCCTTGCCATATCCTCAAATGCTGAAACGGGTAGTCCTTCCACCACAAAAGCCTTCACAACCTCAGCGATGTTAAACGGGCCATCCAAGTTGGTGAGCAGGGTGCCCAACAGGTAGTTTTTTACCATTGCCAGTTCGCCCGCAGGTACGGGCTCGTTTTTCAACCTGTCTAATTCATGGTAAATCTGCTTGAGGGTATCGGTTGCTGAATCATTGCCGACTTCCGATGCAATACTAAAATATCCGTCGAAGAGCATTGAGTCGTTGCTGCTATATATGCTATAAGTGTACCCTTTGTCCTCTCGGATATTGGTCATCAGCCGTGAGCCAAAATATCCACCCAAAATCGTATTTAACACATACATCCCATTATAATCTTCGTGCAATCGGGTAAACGAAGGAAACCCGACCCTAATAGCTCTTTGCAATTTGTCAACATTAGGGAGGTTGATTGCTTGAGGTTCGGATTGAAACTTGGACAAGTTCACTTTCCTTTTTTCACCAGGTAAAATGGCTTTACCCAAGTGCTCCTCTATTTGTTGGCGTACCTCACCAGTTATTTTACCGCTTAAAAAAATTAAGCAATTGCCAGTAGTGAAATTCTCTTCAAAATGGTCAACCACATCACTCCTCTTAATATCGGAGTAGGTATCTGGAAAACTGTTGTAACCATAAGGATGATCTTTCCCGAATAACAATTCAGTAAATTTTCGGTAAGCCTTCACGTCGTTTTTTGTTAGCTCGACTTGCAAGCGTTGCCGATTGCGCTGGATAAACGCATCTAATTCTTTTTGGGGAAAGGTAGGTCCCGATAACATCTCTGCCAGCAAGGGCAGCACTTTATCAAAATGTTTGGTGAGGGAATAGAGCAGTACGTTGGCCGTGTCCATGCTGAAAGGCATGGACAGGGTGGCGCCGTAAAAATCCATCGTTTCAGCAATGTCTGCGGAGGAGTAGCTTTGGGTGCCTTCCTTTATGAGGGAAGGCGTACACCTTGCTGCGAGTTTTTTCTTTTCAAATGGCCTTCCAGCGTAAAAGACAAGTTCAAGTTTTATGATTTCCTGGGTACCCAGGTTGGTTTCATAGACAGGTACTCCATTGCTCAAATGCCACACCTCTGGGCGTGGCACTGTCAAGTTGCTAACTTCTTGTATGTCGGGCATTATCGCCCTATTTAACCCTTTGTTTTTTAATGGTTCTATTAAATTCAAATGGGACATATTTTCAAATTCTATTCGTGTACTAATATTCCGGGGTATCCAAATTCAATTGGTTGGAGATAAATCTCGTCGCTTATAATATTCAATATTTTGAATTTATGCTGCGTTCCTTTTGGCAACGATGAATATACCATTCCTGGAATCAAATTAAATATTAATTGTTCTTTTAGCCTTCCTGTATGGAATACTTCTATAGGCTTGTATCCGGCATATTCAACCCTGATTTTTGAACCATTCCATCGTAAAAGGTTACAAGTGCCATCAATGTCAGTCACTAGTGTGCCTTCCTTCTTGCCCCCACGTAGTAATAGTACTTCTGCCCCGATTAATGGTTCTTTACTTGTGCCATCAATAACCAAGATGTTTTGCTTTGTCAGGTCTTTGTTTTTTATTTCAATCCAACTTTTATCAATTGGAGCAAAAAGGTCATATCTCTCATAATTACATATAATAATTGAATCAGTTACTTCAAAATTACCTTTTCCCACAATGCCAAATTGAGAATGGTAATCGAATGTATTGTTTTTAAAAAAGGTGAAATTAAAGTTGTGCCCGGTACAACTCATGGGAGGAGTTTTGTAATTATACTTCCAAAGTACTTCTATTTCTTCCTGAGCAATTCCTGTCAATGGAAGAAAAAAAATTAAAAACAAAATGGAGTGTATATTTTTCATCTTAAAAACAATCAACAATCAACAATCATTGTTCATCACTCATTCTCTATTTTCAAATCAAATCGTTTGCGTACCTCGTCAACCAAAGGGTTGATGGTTTTCATACGCCAGTATTTTTCGCTTTCGGTCAGTACTTTAGGTTTCGCTGGTTCGGCATTCGAGCGGGAAGGGTCGAGTTTTATCTTCATGCCAAGCATGGGGACATGCAAGTGTTCCCGCAAGTACTCCATTAGACTCCTTTCTTGCCTGATGGTGCTTTCTGCCAATGCTGAACCGACGACCACTACTACCTCTTGCCCGGTAATGCTTACTTCTGCTCCCTTCAACATCGTTTTCACGGAATCTTTTTCTGACGTTGCAATGTAGGCTTGCCAAGTGGTGTCAAGATCGACTTGGCTCAGTTTAGCTTCTTTTTCGTTGGAGTTTTCCTCAGCTTCCTCTACTTCGGCATGGAGCAAATCCAAAGATTTTAATTCGGGTAAGGTGGAGTTTTTTGGCTTGCGCAACGAAAGTTTTTGGGTAGCTTTTGGAGGATCAGCTTGCTTGTCTTCAGGTTTGGTATCAGGTATAAATGAAGCGATGTGCGGTTCTTCTACTACATCTGTTTCTGGTTCCAATGAAGGTTCTTCAGGCTTCAATATTTCACCCTTGAAAGGTACGTCAATGACCGTTTTTTCAGTAAGTACAATAGGCGCAATAGGTTTGCTTACGACAGGAGGCTGGATAGGAATGCCGTTTTGTTCTTGTTTTGGAGTCGGTTGGGTTAGGTCAGCCGTTTTTTTTTCCATTTGACTGCCGACTGCCGACTGCCCACTGTTGACTGCCAACTGCACCGCTTGCCTGATATAACACATTTTGATGAGTATCATTTCAACGTGGAGGTGCTTATTGCGGGCCATCTTAAAATTCACGTCGCATTCATTGGCAAGGTTTAGGGCTGTGAGCAGGAAAGACGCGGGAGCGGCACTTGCTTGTTGGTGGTAACGCTCTTTCAGGGAGTCACTGACTTCTAGAAGCTTTAAGGTCTCTTTGTCCTTGCAAACCAGTAAGTTACGGAGATGTCCAGCCAGGCCATTGACGAAATGGTCGCTTTCAAATCCATTTTTTGTTATTTCATCAAAAACCAGCAAAATTTGGCGGAGGTCAGAGATGAGCAATGCATCGGTAAAACGGAAATAATAGTCATAGTCAAGGACGTTCAGGTTAGTAATGACGTCCTCGTAGGTAATTTTTTTTCCTGAAAAACTGACAATCCTGTCGAAAATAGAAAGCGCATCCCGCAATGCACCGTCAGCTTTTTGTCCGATGATGTGCAGTGCTTCTTGCTCTGCTTCGATGCCTTCTTCTTTACAGATATATTCGAGGTGTTCAACAATATTTTTTGCCTGAATCCTCTTGAAATCAAAAATCTGGCAGCGGGAAAGGATGGTCGGGATGATCTTGTGCTTCTCCGTGGTTGCCAGAATAAAAATGGCGTATGGCGGCGGTTCTTCCAATGTTTTTAGGAAAGCATTGAAAGCCGATTGTGATAGCATGTGTACCTCATCGATGATGAAAATCTTGTACTTACCCTGTTGCGGCTGGAAGCGCACCTGCTCGACCAGTGTACGGATATGTTCCACGCTGTTGTTGGAAGCAGCGTCCAGCTCCATGATATTAAAGGAAGCATTTTCGCTAAATGTTTTACAGCTATCACAAGTTCCACAGGGTTCAAAATCGGCAGTTATGTCCTTGCAGTTGAGTACTTTGGCCAATATCCGGGCACAGGTCGTTTTCCCCACACCTCGTGGCCCGCAGAAAAGAAAAGCATGTGCAAGGTGATCGGTTTGCAATGCCTTTTTCAGTGTTTGTGACACATGCTGCTGACCCACGACTTCGTCGAAGCGAACAGGGCGGTATTTTCTGGCAGATACTACGTAACTCATGTTTTGGTTTGTCAGCGTTCAGTCCTCATTTTTTAAATGAAAAGCCCAAGATTGGTAGACTGGGAACTGGAGGGCAAAGGTAGGAAAATTAGGTGGTCAGAAAACCATGTAAAAATAGCTGTGAAGGTTCCTGTTGTTCAAAAAATCTTATTAAAATGTTAAGTTGTCGTTAAGCCTGAATTCCATTGGAACGGAAATTCTTAATTTCGCAACGATAATTTATAAAGCTGGGTGTGTAAAACATTTCGGGTTAAAATGAAAAATTTAATTTTGACTGTTTTACATATCCTACTTTCTTCCCTTACTTATTTTTCAAATCAAAATTTTTATAAAATGAAAAAGACACTGTTTACAATTCTGATTTTCGCTTTTGCGGCTAGCTTCACAATATTGGAAGCTCAGATAAAAACGCCTGCCCCAAGCCCTTTTTGCAAATTTGAGCAAAAGGTAGGACTGACAGACGTGACTGTTGAATACTCCCGCCCAAGCATGAAAGGCCGGACTTTGTTTGTCGATGTGGAAAGTTTTGGTAGCATTTGGCGTACTGGTGCCAATTCCGCTACGAAGATTACTTTTAGTGATGATGTGAAGTTGGAAGGCCATGAAGTGCCAGCAGGTACTTATGCCATTTATACCATCCCTGACCCTAGCTCTTGGACGATTATGCTCAACAAAGACCTTACCGTTGGTGGCAATGTTGCCAAATACGATGAAGGCAATGAGGTCGCTCGTTTTAAAGTGACCCGCACACGTTTGTCGGAGCCAGTAGAAACTTTCACTATCAATATTGGAAACTTTGCTGCCAATACCGCAGAAATTGCACTGGAATGGGGCGAGTACCATGTGCCGATCAACTTGGAGGTGAATTATGATGACAAAGTGGTGAAGGCCATTGAATCTACTATGGGTGGTCCTGGCCGTGGCGAATATTATACCGCTGCCCGCTATTACTACGATACTGATCGCGATTTGGCGCAGGCGCTTGGCTGGATCAAAAAAGCAAACGAGGTAAGTGAAAGGTACTGGCAAATGCGCCTACAAGCACAGATCGAAGCTAAAATGGGTAACTTTAAAACAGCTATTGCTACCGCCAAAAAGTCAACCGAATTGGCCAAAGAGGCTGGAAATGATGGTTATGTCAAAATGAACGCCGAATCCATCGCAGGTTGGACGGCAGAGATGAATTGATTGAATTATGATTGATAAATTATGATTGATAGCAATATCAATCATAATTTATCAATCATAATTTATTTAAACTGCTCTTCTAGCTCTTCCAATTCATAAGTCAGGAAAGTACTGCGCCCAGAGGGGCTTTTGAATGGCATGGTACAGGCGAACAACTTGTCTATCAATTCCTGCATTTCCTTCACATTTAATATTTGACTACGTTTGATGGCTGCACTGCGTGCAGCGGAGCGGGCGATATTGTCGGTTGTGCTGAGTTTTAGTTCGAGGTTTTGCTGGAATTGTTGGAGCAAGGTTTCGATGATCCTTACTTGGTTATTGTGGCCGACCAAATTAGCGGGGATGCCGTGGATAATGAAAGAATTGTCTCCAAAGTCTTGGATGTCAAACCCCAATGAATTTACCTCAGGCAAAATTTCCTGCATGACCGCGGCGTCGGCAGGGGATAGGCCGATGGTTTTTGGGAACAGTTCTTTCTGTGTAGATGAATCTTTGTTTTCCATGTCTGCCAGATACCGCTCGTACAAGATGCGTTCGTGCGCTGCTTGCTGATCGATCAAGATAAAGCCTGATTTGATCTGGCTGACTATATAAGATGCATGTATTTGGTAAGGTTCTTTTTTTTGTAGGGAGAATGAGCCGCTCTCGTCATCCAATTCATCTTCGCCCGACCATTTACTTTGGATGGTGATGGATGCTCCATCATCTCCACTCGCAGGCATGGGGTTTTCCTCTTTCAATTCTTCCAGTCCTTCAAATAGTTGTTGCCAGTTTTGTAGGTTGGATTTTTCCCTTTCCGAGACAGGCGCAAAGGTGTCGCCGTTCTGCGGGGCATTTATTTTACTGCCAACGCCAACAGTCCGTTCACGTTCCTGGGACATTTCTTTTTCGAAATCTTCCTGTGAGCCAACTTTAAAAGGCAGCCCAAAATTTTTAGAAGCCAAAAAACTGGTCTCTTGATCGAAATCCAGAGTTGGAGTGACGTTGTGCCGCCCCAAGGCGTGTCGGACAGCTACTTTCAAGTAATTGTAAACCATCCGCTCATCATCGAACTTGATTTCCTGTTTGGTAGGGTGTACGTTAATATCGATGCGGGCGGGGTCTATTTCAAAGAAAATTGTGTACATCGGGAAAGTGTCCTTGGGCAATAATTCTTCATAAGCCATCATTACGGCATGGTGCAGGTAGCCGCTTTTTATGAATCGCTGGTTTACGAAAAAGATTTGTTCTCCACGGGTCTTCCTCGCAAATGCTGGTTTTCCAATAAACCCACTGATTGAAATCACGTCGGTATCTTCATTTACCGGCACTAATTTTTGATTGGTAGCATTGCCGAATATTCCGACAATACGCTGGCGCAAATTAGTTGGTGGCAGGTGAAATATTTCAGAGCCGTTGTGGTGAAGTGAGAAAAATATATCTGTATTTGCAAGGGCTACCCGTTGGAACTCATCGAGGATATGGCGCATTTCCACGGCATTTGACTTGAGGAAATTCCGCCGTGCAGGTACATTGAAGAACAGGTTCTTTACTGAAATATTCGTACCTCCGGTGCATTGGCAAGGCTCCTGTTTAACAAATTCCGAAGCTTCCACCACCAACTTGTTTCCCAATTCATTCTTGTGTAAACGAGTGCGCATTTCCACATGGGCAATGGCTGCAATAGATGCCATTGCCTCTCCTCGGAAACCCATGGTTCGGATGGCAAAAAGGTCTTGTGCTGAGCGGATTTTGGAGGTGGCGTGTCGTTCAAAACTCATCCTTGCATCGGTCGCTGACATACCGCAGCCATTGTCAATTACCTGGATAAGGGATTTCCCAGATTCTTTTACAATGAGTTTGATTTGGGTCGCACCAGAATCAATCGAGTTCTCCAATAGTTCCTTCACCACCGAAGCAGGTCGTTGAACAACTTCCCCTGCGGCAATCTGGTTCGCAATAGAATCTGGTAAAAGCTGAATAATGTCAGCCATGAAGGGGTGAATGCTTTTGGCTTTTGGTATTGGATGTTTGCTATGTTGTGCGAGGCTAACGGCCAATGACCAACTGCTATTCAAAATACTTGATTATCGTCGGCAAATATAGGTGAAGGGCAGCGTAAGTGATTACCATAAGGACGACAATGACCAGCAACAGGAGCATATTTGATCTGACCAAGCGTTTCTGGCGGTATTTTTTGTCGCTCAAATAACTGCTCTTTCGCTTCAGTTTGCGCCGGATTCGTGATTTTAACTCTTCTGGGTCATCACTGGTCAGTTCCCTAGCGTCTTTCAGGCGCTCTTGAAAAGAGCCTTTTTTCTCATCGTAAAACCTTGGCCGATAAGTGAATCCCACTGGTTTTTCTGGTTTAAAAAATCCGAATAATGCCATTTTGATTAGTTTGAAATTATTGTTTTAATGGATTTGGCCTCGCGCACCTGACTCTTGACACCTAATTACTCATGCTTTCATACACGACATCTGCTGCCTTCTGCCACGAAAAATGCTGTCGTTGCTTTTTACCTTTTATCACCAATGTACTACGAAGATGAGCATCTTGCCAAATCTGTTGCATGGCATTTGCTATTTCTGTTGTTGAATATGGGTTGACCAACAGGGCTGCCTCGCCAGCAACTTCAGGCATAGAGGAGGTGTTGGAAGTAATTATTGGAACGTCACAATGCATCGCTTGCAAGATGGGGATGCCGAAGCCTTCAAATAATGAAACATAAGTGCAGGCCAGCGCCGCGGCGGTCAATTTCGCCAATTCTTCATTGCTTACATATCCTAAAAAATGAATGTCTTGTTTGTTAGTGGCCTGATCGAAGGCGGTTTTCGCTTCGCTTGCTTTCCAGGCAAAGCGCCCAGCGATCAGCAGTTTTAAAGTTGATTGGGTTGACGATTTGAAAATATCAAAAGCAGCAATCAGCCGATGTAGGTTTTTTCGGGGATGGATAGCTCCCACGAAAAAGAAATAAGGTTGGCCGCCGCTGTATCGAAGCATCACGGATGACTTGGCCTTATCATTTATGGGTTTGAATGCATCATCGCAACCATTGCATGCGATGCTTATTTTTTCTGGAGCGACACCGTATTGTTTTACGATATCATTTTTGGTAAAATGGCTTACTGTTACTATCCGGTTTGCCTGTCTATTGAATCGGGGAGACATTATGCCGTAATATTTCCTATGAAAAAATGAGAGCTGCTTAGGGAAATGGACATGGGCAAGGTCGTGGGTGACAAGGATTGTTTTTACAGAAGTGTTCAATGTCAGGAAGTTGTCAGGGGAAAGAAAAACGTCTGGTTTGTATTTTTTTAGTGCTTTGGCCACTGACCATTCGAACCACCAAAGAAATAGAAATGGATGCCTGGCTGGTGGGAAAAGAATAACTGGTAATACGTTATGACTGTAAATAAAAGAAGGGTCAAATGGTCTGTCAAAGAAGAATATGAACTCATCGTCAGGGTGTTGGAGTACCAACCTTCTCAGTACTTCGTGGGTAAACAATCCCATCCCTTCCATCTTGTTTTTTAATAGAAATCTTGTATTGACAGCTATCCGCATAAATCAGTAAATCATGAAAAAGCAAAGTTCCCAAATTAGTGAAACTTGGGAACTTCATCAGGGCATAAAAGGCGATCTGTTTTTATTTTTTAAATAGACTTGCAATAAACAAAAGTACGCCTGCCCCAATTACCGATGTCAGGATGGTTGAGATGACTCCGTTTCCAAGTGATACGCCGAGTTGCCCCATCAGCCAGAAGCCAATAAAGCCACCGACAATTCCAACAATGATGTTTCCTATTAATCCAAAACCCCCTCCTTTAAAAAGGTTTCCAGCGAGCCAACCGGCGATTGCGCCGACCATAATAACATAAATCCAGTCCATAATAATTGTTTTGGCAGCAAAGAAAAAGTGTGGCGGCCTTAAAAAAGGTATTTACAATGTTGAACTTTTTACATTTGCCGTTCCAATTTCTCTTTGGTACAGTTGTTAAAGTTGGTTTGAAATTTTGCGAAACATACAAAAAATTGTGCTATTGCAAGAATAAGTAGATTGGTTAAAAGAAACGACACTTTTTTGTTCTTTGAAATTGAAAATGTATCCTTGCCAAATGCGATATATATCATTACAGGCAGGGGAAAAAAAGACATTGGAGGAAGGTTTGAAAAACCACCCTAAACATCATGTGCGCCAACGCTTTCAAGCGTTGGCCTTAAGTGGTGAAGGCTGGCAGGTCAAATCAATCTCCAGACTATTAAAGGTCCGGACCCGCACGGTTTATACCTGGATGGACAAATGGGAAAAACTGGGCCTTGTCGGCCTAATGATGAAACGGGGGTGTGGCCTGAAACCAAAACTGTCCATCCAAGATGGGGAAATGGTTGAACTGGTAAAAAAAAAGCACGGAAGTATGCCCGGAGTTTAAAGCAGTTGGCGGTTCAATTGACCAAAGAACTTGGTTCAAAAGTTACCCCGGGCATGCTTCGGCGGTTTTTGAAAAAGTTGGGCTACGCCTGGAAACGCTTCCGCAAAAGCCTAAAGAAAAAGCAGGACCCGGAAGAATACCAAAAGAAGGCCCAAGAGCTGCTCAGGCTCCCGGAACTTTACAGGTCCGGGTACATTGACCTGTTTTTTGCCGATGAGAGCGGTTTTAACCTGGAAGGCTATGTCCCATATGGCTGGCAGCCCAAAGGGGAATATATTGAAATCACGCCCGCCAAAACCAGGGGGGCACAAGTATTTGGGTTGATGGGCCTGGGCAACGAATTCGAGGCATATACCTATAAAGGCAGCATGGGCAGTGAAGGGGTGATTGCTTTTTTGGACGATTTTCACTCCAGGATAAAAAAACAAACAGTCGTTGTGATGGATAATGCCCCAATTCATTGCAGCAACCTGTTCAAGGCCAAGGAAGGGCTTTGGAAAGAAGAGGACCTTTATATTTTTCACCTCCCAAAGTACAGCCCCCATTTGAACCCCATTGAGATACTTTGGCGAAAGATAAAATATGAATGGCTACCGTTCGAAGAAATTGAATCCCAACAAGATTTGGAAGAAAGGTTGGAAGAAATTTTAATTGCATTCGGCAAAAAATACACCATTGATTTCAAAAAATAAAAAGTGTCGTTTGTTTAACGCAACCTACTTATGGTAATTTTGAACTATGGAGGCGATCAAAAAATATTTTCCTGATTTAGATGAAAAACCACTGAGCCAACTAGCGGCGTTGGAGGAGTTGTACAAAGACTGGAACAGCAAAGTCAACCTCATTTCCAGAAAGGATATTGAAAACCTTTATGAAAGGCATGTGCTGCACTCTTTGGCAATTGCAAAAGTTTTTCAATTTGTAGAAGGCTCGGAAATACTGGATGTTGGTACTGGTGGAGGCTTTCCAGGTGTGCCATTAGCTATTTTTTTTCCAAAAGTCAAATTCCACTTGATTGATGGGACATTGAAAAAAATTAAGGTCGTGCAAGATGTTATTGAAAAAGTGGGAATTGTAAATGCGACAGCTCAACAGGTGCGGGCAGAGGAATTGAAAAAGAGGACATTTGATTTTGTGATTACCCGCGCAGTAGCTGTCATGCCGCAATTAAAAATATGGAGCCAGCATTTATTCAAAGAATTAGAAAAGAACAGTATGCCAAATGGCCTGATTGCGTTGAAAGGTGGAGAAATCCAGCATGAAATCAAAGCTCTTCCGAAAGGAGAATACACAGAAATTTATCCAGTCAGCGACTTTTTCAGTGAACCATATTTTGAAGAGAAGTATGTGATCTACCTTCAAGCGTGATAAAGGAAAGTCCCAATGAAATCAAAAAACCGGACAACTAAATTAAAGTTGCCCGGCCTGTTTTATTGAGATAACAATGACGTTTTGGATATGCATTAAGCTGTTATGCTTCGACTCCGTTTTTTATGGCTGCATCTATTTCCTCTTTTACCACGGTCGGTGCGAGTTTTTCTCGGATTTTAGCTTCGATTTCATCCCCCACTTCTGGGTTGTCCAATAAGAATCGTTTGGCGGCATCCCTGCCCTGAGCAATTTTTGCCCCGTCGTAACTGTACCATGCGCCACTTTTTCCGATAATGTCAAAATCAACTCCCATGTCAACAATCTCTCCTGCTTTGGAGATACCTTCGCCGTACATGATATCGAACTCAGCAATCCGGAAAGGGGGAGCTACCTTGTTTTTTACTACTTTAACTTTTACATGGTTGCCGACCACATTGCCTTCTTTGTCCTTGATGGCAGCTCCTGAGCGACGGATATCCAATCGGATTGATGCATAGAATTTTAATGCGTTGCCACCAGTAGTTGTTTCAGGGTTGCCGAACATCACGCCAATTTTTTCCCGCAATTGGTTGATGAAAACACAGGTACAACCAGTCCGGCCAATAGCGCCGGTGAGCTTACGCATGGCCTGTGACATCAGGCGGGCCTGCAGCCCCATTTTTGAATCGCCCATTTCACCTTCAATCTCACTGCGGGGGACTAGGGCGGCAACTGAATCTATTACAATAATGTCAATGGCGCCGGAACGGATAAGGTTTTCTGTGATCTCCAATGCCTGTTCTCCATTGTCAGGCTGGGAGATCAACAGGTTTTCAACATCCACACCCAATGATTGAGAATAGCTCCGATCAAAAGCATGCTCGGCATCGATGAAGGCAGCAATCCCACCGTTCTTTTGGCACTCTGCAATAGCGTGGATGGCCAAAGTGGTTTTGCCCGAAGACTCTGGACCATAGATTTCAATAATTCGTCCGCGTGGGAAACCATTTACGCCTAATGCTACATCTAATCCGAGCGAGCCAGTAGAAATGGTTTCAACGTCTAATACTTGTTTATCTCCAAGCCGCATGACCGTTCCTTTCCCGTAGGTTTTATCAATTCGGTCAATGGCGAGATTTAATGCTTTGAGTTTGGAATCTTTATCTTGTAACATGTATGCTGGTTTATTAATGTTTTAAAAGTAAGGCAAATATAAAAATAAATGTTTTAAAAAACAAAATATTTTATCTTTGATAAAAAAAAACAATTTCTGGTTGGTGTTGCGCTATCGCAAAAGGACAGCATCGTAATGAGTAGGTTAGTTATTCCCTGTTCCCTTTCGATAGCTCTTATTCCAATTAGTTTGCAAATTACTACAAGAATGTTATTCCACAAAAAAAGAAGCCCTTCACGGACGCAATTGCCGTGAAGGGCTACATGTAATTTGCCACAGTTGTTTAATGCATCGGATTGAGTGCAATTTGCTCACTGTAGCCGAGGATGGTATTCAGGGTTGACGGTTTTGGGCTAAACTTGGCTTTTGGTAGAAGCCTGTATCCTTCGAATAGTTCCTCGTATTCTTCCGAAAGGAGAGGGTCTTTGCTCAGCGCTTCCGATATATCCATAGTTTCAGCGGCTGAGGTTTCTTTGTAGATAAAGCGAATCAAATCCAATTGAGTATAGTTTTGTTTCATGCAGAATGATTTTGGTTAGTATAAATATTGAATTCATAAGTTTCCCATTTAACTATCGCAGTACTGAAATTATTGTTTTTTGGTAAAAAATCATTTGTTTTTTATCGCCGCATTGAAAACATGCACGAATGCCATGATAGAAATTGTATTTTTTATTATCTGTTAAATTTGTACCCTTTATGTTTTGCCCATCAACGAATTAACAAATGTGGAAAACCCGTGTGGAGAAAATGTGAAAAAATGGGATCCAACATGCCTTGCCTTGGTTATAAAATAAAATTACATTTGTTACCCCAATGATAAACAAGAATTTTATCAAATATCAAAAAGACGATATTTTATTTTGAAAATTTAAAAATTACCACATTTGTATTGGGCGTAAAATAAGTTGTTTTCCCAAAAACCCTTTTTAGGGTAGGAGGCTTCCAACTAAATTTACTCCTTGTTCAAATGTAGTTTGGCAACCTTGATAGAGGAAGGGAAGGTTTTTTAAAATTACTATCCTGGCAAGTTCAATGTTTTTTTTGACTGAAACTTAGCTGGAGGTCAAAAGGCATTCTTGGCATCGTATATCGAGTTCCCAGAACAAAGCTGAACCGATGGCGACCTTAACGGGCGTTACCGGTAAAGCACGATTTTGCAGTATGCTGGTGTCTAAACGAAAACATTGTTCATGTGCCCTTATTTGATCATGTGTTGCTAATGGTCTTTTTCTTTTTGTAGTGGGGGATTCAAAAGAAACGATGGCGGAAAACTATTGGAAGCCAGCATTTCTTCGATTCCTATAATCTGCAAAGTGATGAGTGTTCATTGAATACCGGGTTTGTATCAAAATTTGTGTGCTGTAAGGTATACAGTTTTCCATTCAGTCGTATCTGTCCTGCTCCCGTACAGTCGGGGAAATGATGAAAACGGTTCGAATGTTGGACTCACTTCACCTCGGTGGATGCTGTGCAAGACATGACCGAAAGGTTCTTATTTGCGTAGCTGGGTGCTGGCAGGAGATAAAACATCGTAGGAAAGGTGCAGGATGGAATCCTTAAAGTATGGACTGCTTGCTCGCCCCGCATTTGTGGGATGAGCAGGGAGAACAAACATCTTTCGGGAAAAGTACAGACCAGATTGTGGACGGCTACCTCTTAGAGTATGTTTTAAAATTTAATTCTGAATTCTTGAAAGAATGATATCAATAAATGTGATCTGGACAAAGGCCGCAGAAGATTCAGGGGTTTTCTCGTAATCCTTGCTCAACCTCCGGAAGAAATTGAACCATGCAAAC